>JAFGEK010000062.1 GCA_016931625.1 Deltaproteobacteria bacterium
ATATTTAAAAGCATAAAAAAGATCTCTCACTACGTTCGAGATGACACCCATGTTTCGCCAGTATTTATTGAGAACTTACGCCAGACGCACTTAACCTACTGTAATATATAGCATTTAATATTTAAGTAAGGTTTAACATTCTGATATTTTAGCTTATGGTAAGCTCACAAGTGTTGCCATGCGCATAGTAATAAGTCACAAGTCATTAGCAACTATGAGCAAAAGTAAGCCACTAATTTACGACACAGTGCAATTAACCAAACTTAGCATTGAGGTGCAGCAGCAGCTTGCCGCCATTACCCAAATTTTTGCCGACTGTCCGCTCGTGCAACTGTTAATGCTATTTGGCAGCTATGCCCGCGGTGATTTTGTTAATGATTTAAAAACCGGTTATCACTCTGACTTTGATTTGCTTGTAGTTACGCATACCAACAAAGACGCCGCTGACCATAAAGTTTTTAATGAGCTTGAAAATAAAGCACAAAAAATTGCGGGCTCTACCATAATATCGCTGATTCGCCATGACATTGCTGAGCTAAATTACCAAATACGCGCCGGACAGTTTTTTTTCGTCGATATCGTGCGCGATGGCATCGTGCTTTATGACTCACGCCAAGTAATTTTAGCTAAGCCCAAGGCGAATACCCCAAAAGAACATTTTGAATTAATACAACGCTATTTTAAAACTTGGTTTGCTAGCGCCACCTCACTATGGACGGTTGCGCATTATCTACCATTTTCACAAAGACGTTTGGGAGCGTTTTTGCTGCATCAAGCAACCGAGCGCTATTTACATACCATAACTTTGGTCTTTGAAGGTTATAAACACAAAACCCATAATTTAAGTATATTAGCTGGTCACGCCGAAAAACATCATCAGTTATTGCAACCTACCTTAGTGCGCAGCGAAGCGCATGATGAGCATATTTTCAAGTTACTTAAACGAGCTTATGTCGAGGCTCGTTATGTGATGAGTTATGATGTAACTCGCGACGAACTTGAAGATATGCGCGCGCGTGTTTGTGATTTAGCTAAACGCGCTCGTGTTGCCTGCATTGAAAAACTATCGTCGTATTTTGGTGCTGATGCTTTAGATGAACTACCGGATATTAGCGAAAACATAGATTTAAACGACCTACCCACGCCCCCCGAAGATAAAGACGATAAAGAAGCTTTTGAGCTGTGGCAACAAGTAGTTAAGCGCTTTCTTGTTGATCGCATCAATATAAGCAGAGAGCATGCTTTAGCTGAAGGTAAGGCAGATGGATTACACGAAGGTCAAGCACAAGAGCGCGCACGCGCAATTATCGATGTACTTAAACGCCGTAATGTTGCAATTAGTGACGATATCGAGAAACAAATTTTAGCCTGCCGTGATGCTGACTTGCTGGCCAAGTATTGGAAGCGGGCGTTTGTGGTTAATGTAATAAAAGAATTATTAGTAGAATAAAATAAACAGAAAAATAGGAGCATTGTTTTATTTATCTGTAATATGTCAGAATACGTCAGTGTCAATATATCAGTGTTAGACAACAATATTCACCAATATTTGTATAGTTAGTATAAACCTTCAATTTATCTAAGACGCAAATCAAAGGGGGGATATGTATCTGCTATCATATCCATAACATCGCCGAGAATATTTTCATCAACTGTTCTTCCAGTTTTTTGAAGAAACTGGTAATAATCGTAAAAGATATTATAGATTTTCTGCTTCATAATACCTTTTTGATTCAGGAAAATCACTAGCTCCCGTAAAGCGTTAATAGGATTTTCTGACTTCAAGGCATTTTCAAACTCTATTTCAAATGACATATTGTTAACCTTTAGCAGATAGAATCCCAAGCTGATAAATGAGTTGATAAAATAAAAACTTAGTTACTACCAAAAAAATCACCCACCAGTATAGCTAGCACCAGTAATCCCAGATGCCCCAGGCGAAGTCATAGTTGCTCGATAGTAGCGCGCCCCAGTTAGCACTGCTGTTGCATCAAACCACTGTCGCCCGGTTACTTTAGGTAAAATCGCATAATTAGCATCGCTGGCGTCAGCCGAGCGCTCCCAAGCAACCGAAATAGGCTCAGCCTGACTTTGACGTTGGCCCTCAACCGTTTTAGATGCTGCAGTTGCTCCTATACTCGCTGTTGTTGCTCGGACTTGATAGTTTTTAGTTGGCGCTGGTGTACATGTCACCTCTGGCAAGATCAATACGATTATACCCCGCGATATGTCAGGTGTTGTAGTAATGTCATCCTGCACTGGTAGCGTGGCAAACGGCGCCTCAGTATCAAGCCACGATAGATTTGTACCTACAAGTTGTCAATTTACGCCATTGTCGCTACTGACCTCGTAGCTTATCTTTGGCGCGGCCCGATTGCCACTTGCCGAAGATGAGATCGCGCGCGTGTTGTCAGCATAAACCGCGACAACCTCGTATACTGAGACGGCTCCAGCTTTAGCCACTGCGGCGTCCCATTCGAGCAGCACTCCATCTATTCGCGTTGCTAAGGTTGCGCGCAAAGCTTGCGGCGGTTGAATGCTTCCACCTAGGGCTTCAATGTCATCATAGGTAAGTATATCGTAACCAACATAACCAATCACCGAGCCATTGCGAGTTAATTCGTAATGTATTGGTGTTTCTTCTGTTAACGGTGGCAACCAGCTTAAGTGCACCGCGTACTCGTCATCCGTTGATGCAATAAACTCTCGTGGTGCTCCTTTGCCGCAGATACCATCGGCTGTGCACACGCCGCTTTGACAATCACTCGGGTCAAAGCAACTC
>JAFGEK010000063.1 GCA_016931625.1 Deltaproteobacteria bacterium
ATATTTAAAAGCATAAAAAAGATCTCTCACTACGTTCGAGATGACACCCATGTTTCGCCAGTATTTATTGAGAACTTACGCCAGACGAACTTAACCATCTGAAATATAATAGCTTTTATTTGTCTCATGCATAAGAAGATTAAAACCATCTTTATAAGCCTAATGCAATCTATTTTATCATTGGTAACAATATAATTTATTCAAAGGCTTTAATGATACATTCTTTAATGTCTTCTTTTTGTTCAGCTATCGAACGCGCAAGTGATAATTGCCCAGCAGCGCGTACAATATTATGTTCACTTGCACTTTTATATTTTTGATTATCCCAACCAAAATAATTTTCATTAATCGCATCAGCGCAAAAACGCGACGCTAATTCTAGGGTTATAGTTTCAAGTGCGGTTGGTAAAGCTAAAATTTCATTAGTAGTTAATAGATTATGAGTATATTTTGCATAACCATTGAGAGCCGCTGTAAGATAGTCAAGCTGCAATTGGCTAGTAGTAGAATTTTCACCGGCTGGATTACACCAAGAGCGCCAAGCATCACCTAATTCAGCCGGGATATTCATTGTAGCAAAGGTATCTAAATCAATTATAGCAATAGCTTTATCTGTGTTTGAAAAAATAATATTAGATAGTTTTAAATCGCCATGCACAAGACGCGGTGGCAAATTAGTAAATGGTTCAAGATCGCCACTACGGGCGAGTATTTCATCACCAATTTTTTTGGTAGTCATATAATTAGGATGAGATACACTATTAATGAGAGTGTTACGAAGAAATGCAAAATGGCGAGCACAATCATGTACTGCCGGTCTTTGGTGTTTGCAGTTGTATTTTAAAGTACTTAAAGCTTGATGAAATCGTCCAACTAAGGCCCCTGCACTTTCACATATTTCAGCATTATCTGCATGCTGATAAGTATTACCATCAATATAATTAAATAATCGCCAAACCCCCTGTGTGCTATCTGTGGTAAATAAATCACCGCTGTCAGTGCGTATCAGACGCGGTGTAATTAAATTTGCATTCTCTAGGTGTAAAGTAATCACTTCAATGTCATCATGCACCGAAGTGTTAAAAATGGGATTAACCCACTGCAGCACCCAACGTTGATTATTTAGTTCTACAAGATAGGTACGATTAATAAGGCCTACAATAAGAGGAAATAATTTAGCATCTTGTAAATGCCAAGCTTTCAGCGCTTCTTGAGCATAGCTTATTAGGTCGTTATGCGAATGCAAATAACTATCTCCTTAGCTTGATATTTTTTGCTTAGTAGTTCGCTGATAAGTACCAAACCAAAGTATCCCAGCCAGTAAAAAACAAGCAGGTACGATTAGCATCGCTTGAGCTAAATTGCTTTTATCAGCGACGGCACCAATTAGTGGTGGTGAAATAGCATCTCCTAAAACATGAATAGCTAAGATGGCGGTAGCTGATGCGGTAGCGCGAATGCTAGGGCGAACCGTATTAACTATTTGAGCGTTAACCGGGCCAGTGTTAGCAAAGATAAAAAGTTCGCCTAGTGCTAGACGCCATAAAAAATCTATCTGAGTCGTGGCCGTAAGCGCTGAAAAAGCCAGCCCTGCACCAATAACCATTGCAACAATGTTTAACCATGCATAACCATTAGGGCTACGTGCTTGGAGTAAGTCACCAATTGCCCCACCAAGTAAGGTGCCCAGAATGCCGGTGACTACAGTAATACCGCCAAAAATAAGCATGCCGCGCTCGGCTGAGAGATTAAAAGTAACTCGAATATAACTTGGCATCCAGTTAGCAAGCCCGCCAATAGCAAAAGTATAAGCAATATAACCAGCAACCGTCCATAGGTAGGTGCGATTATGCAGTAGTTCTTTATATGTTTGCGCTAAAGGAGTTTTTTTAAGTTCATCTTTATCATCAAAACGCCCACGTTCAGGATCACGCATAAACCATAATAGCAAGGCGAGTAATAAACCTGGTGCTCCAACAATAAAGAATGAATGGCGCCAGCCAAAGCGCGACCCTAAAACTCCACCTAGAATATAACCCAAGGCGCTACCTACTGGGATAGCAAGAAAAAAAACCGCCATTGCCCGACCGCGTTTGCTTTTAGGAACCAAATCTGAAAGCAGCGCTGGGGAAATAGTGGCATAGGCGGCTTCGCCTACACCAACAGTAGCACGAGCCGCAAAGATAGTAGCAAAGTTTTTAGCAAACCCCGCGAGAGCGGTAGCTACTGACCAAATGGCTACTCCTACCCCAATCCAGCGAGTACGAACGCCGCGATCACCACCCCAACCAAACACCGGGCTGGTTAGGGCGTAAACTAAAATAAATGCCGTTGCTAATAGACCAGATTGAAAATGAGAAATACCAAGCTCACGTTCAATATCAGGAAAAAGCGCTGCGATAATAAAGCGATCAATATAATTAAAAAGATTTACCAAAGTTAATAGGGTAATAGCGCCAATAGCTCTATTATCTATAGTTAGAGCAGTAGGATTTGAAGCATCACTTTTTTCTGTATCGAGATTTGAAGAATCGTGCATATATTAAGCTTTAAAGCGAGAATGGATACACGGCAAGTAAGTATCTATTTTATTTTACGTGATAAGCGGGCCTTCGCTCACCGTAGTTTTAGTATTATTATTAGGCACCATTTCGACAATATGAGCTGAAATAAGGCGGTAGATGATCCGTGCAACTTCAAAAGCGCTACCACCAACCGCATTAATAATATCTTTTACTCGTAAGCGACCATCAATTTTATTATATACTACTTGCTCTTCTTTAGTGAGATTTAAACTTCCGCTGCTTCGGTTCACGCGATGAGGTATTAAATCAAATGAAGGTAATACGGTTTCAATAAGGCCCCATTCATCAACACGACGATATCCTTCCATCAGCAACGCTTCCATGCTGACACCCAATTCATATTCAAGATACTCAGGCGGCAAGTCGACAGTATGATGAAAATAAAATCTACCACTACGCCAACGTAAAAGTTCATACACTAGTTCTGAAGATTGATGAAATAAGGCGCGGCGTAGTTGTTCAGTGGATAAATATCCTAACTGGACAATTTGGCGACCAAGACGACGAGTTGTACCATGTCGGTTTTGTAAAATTAGTTCAAGCTCGTTAGGTTCAATCAAATGTTCACGCACAAGAATAGTACCTAGTAAAAATTCAGCACCAACATTATCACCGATAACAAAACGTACCGCGCCGTTTTTATAGGCAATATTTATACGTGCTTTAGTTCGCTCAGCCGTTAATATACCAGTCTGACGTTGAAAGGCTAATGCCTGCAAAATGTCGGGCAGTGGTATTACCGAAATATCACCCGCTAAAGAAGGGGTACCTGGTAGTGACCTCATTACATCCCACAAACGACCAACTACTCGTTGTTCTAAGAAAATTCGTTCTAGTTGTGTAACCAGAGCCAAAGATACAACCTTAGCTTGAGGCTGCAGCATATTGGCAACACTTTGTGCTAAATTGTGAATATGATCTTGTGCCGTTGAAGTCGCAGCAGTTTCACTTGTAGAGGTACGGGGACGCTCATCAATATTTTCGTTATCTTTTCGCCCAACTAAATGTTCCACTAAAGCCAGCAGAGCTTCAGGAGTAAATGGCTTAGTAATATGGTCAGTGATACGAGCATCAGCCGAGATTGCTACCGGATCAGATCTATTAGTCATTAAAATTAACGATAAATCTATTAGATCTGGGTCAGTTGATAACTTACGACATAAATCTGAAATATCGACATCATTTAAAGAAGTATCGAGAAAAACTATTTTTGGTTCTAACCGTTTAACTGTTTCAAGTACAAGAGCACCTTCTGCAAGACAAGTAACATCATAGCCTGCCTGAGTTAGAACAGACTCCATTAAACGTAATGCTGTGGGTGAGTCATCTACGACTATAAGTGAGGGAAGAGGGGATGTAATATCAGTCATGACGCCCTCTAAGGCGACTTTTCAACCCTGATATTAAAAGTATATTCAAGTTCGATAGGTACACCATTGCGTGTTGCAGGTTTGTATTTACGCGCCTCAAGTGAGCGAATGACAGATTTTGCCATATATGGAAGCGAACGGATAACACGACAGTTTCGTACCTCACCTTTACGACCAATAGTACAAGCAACTTTCATATCACCATATATTTGGTGACGCATAGCCGCGTTAGTATATTTTATTTCTGGGCCTGATATGAATACCGGCGGTGTTATATTTGTTGAATTTAATTCATTTTTTTTACGGTTGTGCTGCGGCTGTGAGGTTTTAAGAGTCGTTGTAATTATGGTGTTTGGTGCCTTTTCATTTATCCCGTCTTTATCAGAATTAGAAGAAGCTTCATTTAATTCATCAGTTTGAGTATTTTCTTTTTCAAGTTCAGACGAAATATCAATTTTGGTAGATTCTTTTGAAAAATCTATATGTTCTGAGTTTGGTTTGGTTTTATTTTGCAATGCTGTTTTATCATTATTAGCTAAATTATTTGAATTATTATTGCTAAGTTGACCAAGCTCAGAATCATTTCGAGGTACTTGGGATTGATTTTGCCGAAGTAGCCAAAAAAACGTAACTCCTGCTGCAGCTAAAGCCGAAACTACCGCAACAAGAATCCATATTAACCATTTATGTTTTTGTCTTGGAATCTTAATAGAAGGAGCTTCATTATTGCTCTCTTGGTTAGATATAATACGTTGAGTTGGGCGAAAGTTTGGCCTTGCTATGACAGAAGCATTGTTTACACGTTCAGGGTTAGGCAGGGCTAATGGAGAAGATGGTGCATGATCGACTGTTTCAGCTAGAGCTGACAATAAGTCATCAGTGTTATTAAAACGGTCATCTGGAGAATCGGCAAGACCTCGAGTCACGATACTAGCGAGTTTATCAGGCAATCGTTGATGCGCTGCTGCTGCAACCATCTCACCATTCTCATTCACAATACCCGTTAGCATTTCACAGAGAATGGCGCTTAGTGAGTATACATCAGCACTAAATGTAATCGGTGCTTCAGGGTCACGTGCCTCTGGTGCAACATAATGCAACATACCTAAACGACGAATACGAATGATCAGACGATCACGGGGCAAACCAGCAAAATGAGGTGCGCCAGTAAGTTTGAGCACTTCGCTGGTAATAGTTGCACTATTAGGACGTATAGAACCGTGGGGGCCAAAAGGGGCAAGTGCGTTTAGTGCTAAAACCAATTGACCAAAGAGCGGTAAGATTTCTGCAACAGTAAAACTTAAGCCTTTAACAGCTCGAGCATCAATAATTTCACGAAGTGATAAACCATCAAGAAAGGGCATAGTATAAAAAACGCCGTTACGATCAAAGCGCAGTTCATACATGCGAACGAGATTAGTATGATGAATGGCCCGGCATGCTTGTACAGTTTCAAATAATCGCGCACGGTCGTCATCGTCACATATAAGCTCTGGGGCAATAAGTTTGAAGGCAACGTCAAGATCTACTTCGTTGTCACGAGCTCGTAAAAGCCAACCAGCAGCGCCAACGATAGCGGTAGGCTCGGTATGATAGCGAGCTGCAAATACACCATCGGTTGGCAACGGAGGAGCGTCCGTTGCAGTGAAAAAATCAGACACACCTACCTCAACTTCTGTCCAATGTGTATAGTTTCACTTCGGCCATACCCATAACTAGTGTCAAATGCAGATAAAAGATTATTTTTGCTGCACCAAAGTCAATATAAACTTCTTTTTGCGTAGCACATAGATGCAGGTTGCGGCAATGTTCTCTTTTGTGAATAGTAAGGTAATCTTACAAAAAACAAGGGTTTTTATATATTGCTATTGTTCTTTAATGCTTGGATAAACGTGGGTTTATCTTTTTTATTACTCATGATTTAGGTATTGATAAGGCTTTAATTATTTAAGCTTCTTACTAAAGAGAAAATTAATAAGCTGATGCTTGCGCGTTTTGGTGATTACTTACTTTTCGATCGTCTCAATCAAGGAGGTATGGCAGAGATTTATTTAGCAAAATCGTTTGGTTATCGTGGTGCTAATCAAATTCTCGTTCTTAAATGTATTCGCACTGATCATAGCACTGATCCTGCATTTGTTTCGATGTTTATCGAAGAAGCCAAACTTTCGGCGTTATTAAGTCATCAAAATATTGTCCGCACTTATGAGCTTGGGCGTGTGGGGGAGAGGCATTTTATTGCAATGGAGTACCTTCCCGGGCGTGATTTACGTTCGGTGCTTGATCGCATACGTATCCAGGGAAAGGTTTTTCCAGAAGAATTGGCCCTACATATTATTGCACAAACCTGTGAAGGGCTTGATTACGCTCATCGAAAAGTTAATCACGATGGTGAACCGTTAAATATTATTCATAGAGATGTGAGCCCTCCGAATGTTCTAATTGGTTTTGATGGGCAAGTTAAGCTTATTGACTTTGGTGTCGCCAAGATTTCAGCACGTAATGAACAATCGCGCGTATTTAAAGGTAAATATGCTTATATGTCCCCAGAACAAACTCGAGGAAGAATAGTCGATGCTCGTAGCGATGTTTTTTCTGCGGGAGTGGTTTTATTTGAATTATTAACTAGCAGAAGGTTATTTACCGGTCGAACAGAACTTTCAGTTATAGATAAAGTCAGGCATGCTGAGATTTACCCACCTAAATTGTTAAATCCCGATATTAGTGAAGAAGCAGAGGCTGTATTTTTACAAGCTACCAGTTTAGATCCAGATGATCGTTTTCAATCGGCTGGTGAGATGCGTGATGCCATTATTGGTATTCTTTTAAGTCGCAAAATGACAGCCTCATCTCGTCAATTAGCATCGCTGATGCGAGATATATTTGTTGAAGAGTTAAATATTGAAGAAACGCGACTTGGTGAATTACGTAGTATGGAAATGCCGGCTATTGTAGCTAATCTAGAAGAAATTACCGTTGCAACACCAAGCAATTCAGACAACGATATCGAGACTCAAATAAAAGAAAAGACGGATATTACTAAGAGGTTAGCAACACAACCATTAGTAAATTCTCAAACACGGTTGATTGATCATATTATCATGGTGGGATTAGTAGCTGTGATTTTAGGATTGGTAATTTTGCTAATAGTGTTGGCACATTAAATCATTCTTAATCAATTGGTTGCACCTATCCTTTAAAACCCACTAAAATGTAGAGGTGATTTCAATTAAACGCGGCTTTGCTATTTTTATTTTTTTGGCGCTCGCTACAGTAAAAAGCCAGCACGCAGTCACCAGAGAATGCTTTAGTATTGCAAATAGCAAAATTTATATAACAACAACACCAAAGTCTTCAAAGTTGATATTAGCTGAAACTGCGAAAACTTTTCCAGAAAAGGTTGAACCCAAGAAAAAACTTAGTATAGCTGTGCTGGAATTATCTGGATTAGGAATTAGCGATATTACAAAAAATCTTGAACAGTATTTGCGCAATAGCCTTGCAACTATTGAGGGCATTATTATTATCTCGCAAATTGATATACAAATGGCGATGCAAGATCCTAGAAACCGTACAATAGCTCAATGTGGTGGCAGGTTAGATTGTGCTTTTAAGATTGGTAAATTAGTATCTGCGGATGTGGTAATTCTTGGTTCTATAAGTGGTCTTGGCAATTCTTATAGTATCAACCTTCGCGCTCTTGATGTTGCAAATAAAAAAGAAATATCTCGCTATCAAGCAAGTGTTTCTGGGCGTAATCAATTGATTCCTGAAATTCGACTTGCTGCATATAAATTAGTCGCACCAGATAAAATTAAAGGTTGGCTAATCATTGATATTAAGACGAAAGGAATGACAATTGAAATAGATGGAGTGTTAATCGGTACTACTCCTTTTACAGATCCGATAGATAGTTTATCACCAGGTAAACACAAAGTAATTATTAGGCGTTCAGGTTATGCGCCTCATGCACAAGAAATAATTATACGTCCTTTTGAATCAACCAAACTGACCTTAACAGTTCAAACCAAGTAGGGCACTTGCTAGGCAGCGCCTATGCAAATCAGGGAGCAAGCAGCGCCCCTACTTGCCTTGCTGATGAAAAAAATCATTAACTAGGTCGTCAACATCTTGATGTGTTGCGCAAAGCAACGCTTTTTGTACCAATGCTTCGCAATCTTTCAATGATTGCTCACGAATTACGCGTTTAACTTTGGGAATTGATGCGGGACTACAAGATAAATGTTTAAAGCCTAACCCTAAAAGAACCGGGGCAAGATTAGCATCACCAGCCATTTCACCACATACTGAAACTTCAATACCGGTTTGTTTTGTCACTTTGGTGATCATATCTAGCATTCGCAATAATGCTGGATTTAGAGGATGATACAAATAATCGACACGTTCATTGGTACGATCAACTGCAAGCAAGTACTGCATAAGGTCATTGGTACCTATAGCAAAGAAATCACATTCTTTAGCAATATGCTCACATAATAATACCGCGCTTGGTACTTCAATCATCACCCCAAGCGGAACATTACGTTTAAATTCTTTACCTTCTTTTTCAAGACGTTTTTCTACGCCTTGAATAATTTCTTTAGCCATACGTAATTCGCCTACGCCAGAAATCATCGGTAGCAGAATACGCAAATTGCCTCGTGTAGATGCGCGCAACAGCCCTGCAATTTGAGCTTCGAAAAGATCGGGGTGCTCAAAACAATAACGAATCGCACGCAAACCAAGCGCCGGATTGGGTTCAGGTTCATGACCACGGGGGTTGAAAATCTTTTCTCCACCAAGATCGAGAGTACGAATAGTAACTTGGCGATCTCCCATTTCATCGAAAATGAGAGCGTAGGTACGATAGTGATCTTCTTCTCCTGGAGGATCGGTACGTCCCAGAAAGAGAAATTCAGTACGATATAAACCAACAGCTTCGCCACCACGGGCTAGCAAGGTAGCTACTTCGCTAGGTAGTTCAATATTGCCAGCAACATGGATTTGATGTCCATCGGTGGTATTTGCGGCAAGTGATTTTGCTTCAAGCAGATCAAGGTTTTTAACTCGGTACTGTTCTGAACGTTCACGACCTTCTTCAAGCTGGGTGCGTGACGGCTTTAGGACAACGATACCTTCAACACCATCAACCAGCAATAAATCGCCGCTGCCTGTTGCTTCAAGAATTCCATGAACACCTACAACCGCCGGTACTTCAAGAGCACGTGCGATAATTGAAGTATGAGAGGTTTTTCCGCCTACTTCGGTGACAAAAGCAGTAATACGATTACGTGATAATAATGCAGTATCAACTGGTGATAAGTCATGAGCGACAACAATGGTACCATCATCGAAATGACCGACATCGGTAATATCTACTGTTTGACCAGCGAGATTTCGTAGAAGTCGTTCGCCGACAAAGTCAATATCATCACGGCGTTCACGAAAATATGCGTCAGTAACGCGCTCAAAAAGACTACGCAGGCGAGCTAAAACGCGACTTACTGCCCATTCAGCATTTATTAGTTCATTGCGTATTAGACCAGTGGCTTCTTCAAACATCGCGCGGTCTTTGAGCATCATTTCGTGTGCTTCTAAAATAGCATGATGATCAACACCACCGCCGATAAAACGAGAACGTATAGATTCAAGCTGTTCAACAGATTTTGCAACAGCGCGATCTAATCGAGATATTTCGTAGTCAACTTGATCGGGCTGGATATGGTAGCGTGGCGCGCGTACTTGGCGTCGATCAAGAAGAAAGATGCGTCCTATGGCGACACCCGGGGAAGCTCCTATACCATGAAATACCCGGGGTTGATTATTCATTTGCCCTTCTCGAATCCATGCTCGATTAATTCACAAAGAGCGGTAACGGCCTTCTCGGCATCTTCACCATTTGCACTAATTGTAACTTCACTTCCTTTGCTTGCAGCTAGCGATAACACACTCATTATACTTTTACAGTTCATTTTTATGCCATTGCGCTCAATCCATATATCAGCGCGGAAGCGTCCAGCAAGCTGCACCAGCGCACCAGCAGCGCGCAGGTGAATACCAAGGTCGTTACTAATTAGCACGGTACGGCACAGGCTGTCGTTCACGTGCTTTTCTCCTCATTTGCAGATAAACCTAAAACTTCACTTGCAATAGCAATGGCACGAGCGCCATAATCTTTTACTTCACGTGCTGCTTCGTCAAGCGCAATATCACGGTGGCATTGTTGTAAGGCTCGAATCAACATTGGTAGGTTGGCACCAGTAAGTACTTCAACTTTTCCAGGTTGATGTAGAGTTAAACCAATATTTGAAGGCGATCCGCCAAACATATCGGTAAGGATTAGCACTGCCTGATAGCTGGTTAACTCTGAAATTGCCTGCCGTAAACGTGATTCAATAGCGTTTGAATCGTCGTTTTTATTAATACTCACAGCTTGTACTGGATCAGCATCAGGCACGACTAATAAAGCTGCCTCGATTAAGGCTTCAGCTAATTTTCCATGTGCTGCAACAATTACACCAATCACGACTGAATCTCTCCAGTTTTGTTAAATATCGCGATGACGACAATTAATCGGCATCACAGTTTTTAGACGTTGTTTAAGTTCACAAACCGATGCAACAGAGCGATGGCGACCGCCTGTGCAACCTATAGCAACTGTAAGATAGCGTTTGCCCTCTCGTTGGTATTGTGGAATTAAAAAGGATAAATAATTCACCGTTCTATTTAAAAAATCTTCAGCTTCTTTAGAACTTAGAGCATAGCGTGCAACCTCATTATCAAGACCCGTGCGTTCACGTAAAGTTGGCTCAAAATATGGATTAGGAAGAAAACGCACATCAAGAACAATATCAGCTTCAGCAGGTAGTCCGTGTTTAAATCCAAAAGATAAAAGAGAAATTGTTAAGCGATCACTGGCATTGAAATCGGTAAACTGTTCAATAATACGGTTACGCAATGCGTGCGGAGACATAAGTGAAGTATCAAGAGTATTATCGGCAAGCTCACTTAGGGGTTTTAAAATTTCTCGTTCACGTTCAATAGCGACACCTAGACCGCAACCATCATCTAAAGGATGCCTTCTTCTGGTTTCAGAGTATCGACGCATAATAGCTTCTTCTTTGGCGTCGAGATAAAAAACGCGTAAAGCAGTACCGTTTTGACGTAATCTAGTAACCACTTGCGGAACATTTTGAATTGAATTTCGCTCACGTATATCAATAACAAATGCTAAGCGGTTAACCCCGCTTTCAGATTTAAGCAATGTTATTAACTGCTCGACAAGCGCCAATGGCATATTATCAACGCAAAAATACCCATGATCTTCAAGAGCACGCACTGCGGTCGTTTTGCCTGAGCCTGATTGACCAGTAACTAGCAGTGCTGAAAGCTTCATTTATTCTATCTCCGCAGAAATTTGCTCAGGGGCATCAGCCAATTGTCTTTCAAGTGCTTCACGAAAACGTTTTGCGGCATTATGTCCTTGTAGTTTTAATAAGTGGTCTCGCGAAGCTACTTCAACAATAGAAGCAACGTTGCGTCCAGGACTGATAGGTAGCCTAACTTTTGTTACGGCGGCATCTAAAATATGTTCTTCTTGATCTTCTATACCTGTTCGATCGTAGTTGGTGTCAGCATGCCAGGTAATCATTTCAACAACTAATTCGATACGTTTGTATTCACGAACTGAGGCGGCTCCAAAAAGGTCTCTAACATTGATAATGCCAAGACCACGAACTTCCATGTGGTGGCGAGTTACCGGTGAACCTGTGCCAGTAAGCTGGTCTTTACGCTGTTTAATAAAAACTACATCATCGGCAACTAAACGATGCCCACGTAAGATTAAATCAAGTGCACATTCACTTTTGCCAATACCTGATGGACCAGTGATTAAAACGCCTACACCAAATACATCCATTAATACGCCGTGCAGCGCGATTTCAGGAGAAAGATGCTCTTCAAGAAAATCATGTACCCGAGTAATAAAGGCACCAGAAGATAAATGAGAGCGGAAAAGTGGTACGGCATGCCGTTCGGCGGCTTCTAATAAAGGTGTTGAAGGTACTAATCCGGTAGTAATTACGGCACCTGCCAAACCAGAATTAAACAACATTTCTATTGCTGAAGTTTGCGCTGGTCCTTCAAGTGTTTTTAGATATTCAGTTTCAGTGCGACCAAGAATTTGCAAACGATTGGGGCGTATTGATTGTACAAAGCCAGCCAAAGCAAGTCCTGGCTTTTGTACACGCGGATGATCAATAACGCGACCAAGACCGGCAGCGCCCGCGAGCAACTCAAGCCCAAGATTAAACTGCGTATCGTCACGCAGTGCCTTGGTCAGAATTTTCATTACCGGCCCATTCTTTGTTTGTATGTTCTACTAACTTGTTTTAAAGCAACTTATACTCATACTGCTTGGCCTTTATCGTGAGCCTTTCAATCATACAAGGCTTTTAAACAACTCAATATTTAGTGTCTTCTTCTAAAAAGGCATCATAAATTGCACTTGCATCAGGTAAATTCATTAGACGATCACGAAAACCAGCATTTTTAAGCAAACGCGCAATACGAGCTAAAGCCTTTAAATGTGTACCAGCTGAATTTTCTGGAACTAACAGTACAAATATTAGTCGTACTGGTTGTCCATCAATGGCATCAAAAGCAATACCATTGCGGCTACGACTAAAGGCTGCGACGAGTTTGCTAAGACCGCTAATTTTCGCATGCGGAATAGCAACACTTTCGCCAACTCCAGTAGACCCTAATTTTTCTCTAGCAATTAAGGCATTATAAACAGCCTCACAGCCCACTCTTTGTAGCTCTTCGCTACGACAGAGATTTGCTGAGAGATCTTTAATTAATGATTCTTTATCCCCGGCTTCAAGCTCTGGGATAATCATAGAGGGCTGCAAAATTTCAGCAATCTTCACTACACCACCAAACTGGCCTCAGCGCTTAGCTTTTTTCAAAAAAGCAGCTAAAACATCTGACGCCGCTTCGAAGAAGATGGGATACGCATCATCTCGCGGTATTTTGCGACTGTACGACGCGCGATGTTTATCCCATGTTTTTTTAATCTTCCTGCAATTTCTTGGTCAGAACATGGAGCCTTTGGATTCTCCTCATCAATAAGATGTTTTATATGGTCGCGTACCGATTCACTCGCTACGTTTTCGCCGTCGGTACCATGAATTGATGAATTGAAAAAGTATTTTAATTCATAAATTCCCTGTGGAGTATGTACATATTTATTGGTCGTTACCCGAGAGATCGTAGACTCATGCATTTCTAAATCTTCAGCAACATCTTTTAAAATCAATGGTTTAAGATGTGAAACACCTTTATCAAAAAAGTCACGCTGAAATTTTAAGATGCTTTCCATTACCCGATAAATAGTACGCTGGCGCATATGAATAGAACGAATTAACCAAGCGGCACTTTTTAATTTGTCTTGGATATAATTTTTGGTTTCTCCACCAGAATTAGATAACGCGCCACGATAATAATTAGATACTCTAAGCCTAGGCATACCATCTTCATTGATTTGAATTACATACTCATCGCCAACTTTATAAACATAAATGTCTGGCGATATGTACTGCGGTTCGCGGTCAGTGTAAATGCTACCTGGGCGTGGCTCAAATTGCGCGATCGTTTTAACGGCTTGAGATACTTTTTGCAAAGAGACGCCGAGATCTTTTGCAATAGCACCAAAATTACGTTTTTCGACATTTTTTAAATGTCGGTCAATTATCGCGGTGATTAAAGGATCGTCGTAAGCTAAATGAGTAGCTTGAATTAATAGGCACTCACGCAGGTCTCTTGCACCAACACCCACGGGATCAAGTTGTTGTATTTCAGCTAACACAATAGCAACTTCGTCAATAGTAATCTCTAATTCATCAGCAACATTAGCGACAGCATTTTCGGCTAAGTAACCATCTTCGTCTATTTCTTCGATTAGCAATGAGGCAATATGAGTTTCAGTTTCTGAAAAATCACCCATTTGTATTTGCCAGCGTAAATGCTCGGCCAAAGATAGAGACTTAGTAAGCGTTGATTCAAAAGGAGGTAAGTCATCAATTCCACTAGGGCTGACAGATGCAGGCAGTGAATAGCTGTACGAGTCGAGATAAGCTTCCCAGTCCATATCATTATTAACTTCATTGGCAGTGGGTTCGGCGCTTGCTCCTAATTCAGTAGCATTATCATGTGCTGCTTTTATGTCAGATAAAATTTCAATAGCATCATTTACTTCAGTATTACTTGGTGAGTTTTCGCTACTTTCGTTGTTGTTTTGTTCAGGGTTCGATTCATCATTGAAGCTGTTATCATTGTCTGCTTGTGTTAAAGAGAATCGATCATCAGAATCACTAGACTCACTAATAATTTCAGATGAGTCATCACTACTGTCGGTAGGTTCTTCAAGAACTGGATTTTCTTCAAGTTCTTTTTGCAGAACATCAGCAAGCTCAAGATGCGAGAGCTGTAATAGTTTAATGGCCTGCTGCAGCTGTGGAGTCATTACCAGCTGCTGGGTCATCTTTTGTTGTAATCTAAGATCAAGTCCCATGATACCGCTGTATATGATAGCTAAAACAAGCAGCCACTCCAAATATGCTTTTAGATTAAAGCTTAAAATCTTGTCCCAGATAAGTACGTCTAGCCTCTGGGTCAGCTACAATTTGAATGGGAGTTCCAGCTAATAAAATTGCTCCTTCAGAAATAATATATGCACGATCACATATACGTAGAGTTTCTCTAACATTGTGATCGGTTAGTAATACACCTATACCACGCTCTCGCATAGTCATAATAAAGCCACGAATTTCAGCCACCGCAATAGGGTCAACTCCAGCAAAAGGTTCGTCAAGCAAAACCACTTTGGGAGAAGGGATTAAAGTGCGCGCCATTTCAACTCGTCGGCGCTCACCTCCTGATAATTGTGAGCCAAGATTATTAGCGACCGTCGTTAAATTAAAACTTTCGATGATTTCTTGGGATCTACTTTGGCAGTTTGTACGATTGAGACCCTGGGATTGTAAAATAGCAATAAAGTTATCACGTACACTAAGTCCGCGAAAAACCGTCGGTTCTTGCGGAAGATAGCCAAGTCCTAAACGAGCACGCTGATAAAGAGGCAGATGGCCCAGTTCATTTTGATCTAGTCGGACATTACCAGCATCAGGAGGCAATAGGCCAGCTACAATATTAAAAGAGGTGGTTTTACCGGCCCCATTTGGGCCAAGTAAACCAACTATTTCTCCTTTTGACACATCAAATGAAACATCACGCACTACGCGACGACGTCGATACGATTTTGATAAGTTTTCAGCAATCAAAATAGGTGGCATAGGTGGCCGTTCTTGTAACAGGATCATTAGCTTACGGCTAGTCGCCTGAATTGTTTTGCTCGTAATAGCTTTATTGTCTCATGCTGGGATGGTTAAAACCCTCGCCTGAAAGAAGACGGCTTTAGCAATTTTTAAAGGCAACCACCATGTAAACATGGTGGTTTTGTTCTTGAAAAATGTGTTGCTAGTAAAAAATTGACTATTACTATATGAATAATGAATTGGTTTTAAAACACGCCAAATTAGTCGACTTGGGTCGACTGGCGCGTTTAAGAACCCACCGTCTTAAGCTGACTCTTAGTCTCATTTTTCACTTTTATCGGAATTGGATTCCTACTTTCGTAGGAATGACGAGGAGTTACGTAAAACTC
>JAFGEK010000064.1 GCA_016931625.1 Deltaproteobacteria bacterium
GAACAGAGAACAGAGAACAGAGAACAGAGAACAGAGAACAGAGAACAGAGAACAGAGAACAGAGAACAGAGAACAGAGAACAGAGAATAGGGAATAGGGAATTAGTAATTAGGAATTTTAAGTGAGCTTATTTGTAATCGGTAACACCATTCCATTCTCCTCTTGACATATTGATGCAATATTGATATGTCATAGACATGAGAACAACAGTACGTCTTAGTGACGATTTATTACGTAATGCCAAACGTTTTGCGGCAGCCACAGGGCGTTCTCTTACTGAGCTTATTGAAGATAGTTTGCGCCAAGCCTTAGCATCGCGCGCTATAGAAAATGAACCACGCAGGGTTAATCTTACAACCAGTCCGGGTAGTGTGCGCAGTGGTATCGATATCAATCGAATGGCTGAGTTATTAGATGTTATGGAAGGTCATTAATTGTGATTCTTATTGATGTAAATGTATTAGTATATGCGCATAAAGAACAAACACTAAAACATATTGAATATAAATCATGGCTTGAGAAAATTATAGCAGCAGAAGTTCCATACGGCATGTCTGAATTTATACTCAGCAGCTTTTTGCGTATTGTTACGCATCCGCGCATTTTTGATCCACCTAGTTCTATAGATACAGCTTTAACTTTTGCTCATGAAGTTTTATTGCAGCCTAATTGTGTACGTATTACTCCAGGGGAGAGGCATTTTTCTATATTCACTAGCTTATTGAAAAAATGTGGTGCACGCGGCAATTTAGTACCAGATGCTTACTTAGCTGCCCTAGCGATTGAATCAGGTTGCGAGTTCATTACTACTGACAGTGATTATGCACGTTTTACCGGTCTTAAATGGCGCTATCCTTTAGAAAAAAAAGAGCAGAAGTAGTAAGCTAAATATTAAGTTAAGAATTAACTTAATACTTCGTGATATTCTCGGTTATACCGAACAAATCCTTAAGTGACCGGTCTTGCGGTCATACTCTCAATAATTGTACGTAATAATTCTTGCCCTGGGGCGCTTTGCTTAATCATAGCTTTATTTTCAGTCCACTTTAAAATTGCAATCATTGGTACCCAACCATATTTAGTATTGCTCCGGCTACTAACCTTAAGTGCGTCTGAGACGCTACTGGGCAATTCAACTCCGTCTATTACCTTACCGTTACCAGGATTGGCGCATGCAATTGGGTCGTTAGTAACTAAATATTCTCGACATACCAGCGGTCGCTGTGGATGAATTGAACATGAACCTTCATCAAGAAAAGGGCATGGTATATTATAACTAAAATACTCAAGACTAAAATCTTGATACTCTTCAACTGAGATTGCATCTGGGTTAATTAAGCGTGACCACAAGCCCACCTTTTCAAAATGTTGTTGAGCAGTAGCAAAACGTGCATAGATAATTTTGCGTCGCATAGCAGGCAGGTGCCGGATTAAATCACGTAAGACAAAAGCTTCAACTTCAGAAATGGGCACAATTTGTGAGCAACAAATCCCACAGCCTTTGCCGCAGCTTACAGGTTTACCCTCGCGTATAGTCTTTGCCGTGCCTGCGCTAACCACTTCATCAGTAAGGTATTGCAGTTGTTCTAAGACATCATTCCAACGACATGGCTTTTGAGGCACACGAAATGAGAGTTGATGCTCTTGGCCAAATAAACGTAAGTTAGTAGAAATATTAATATAAGTATGAGCTGAGGGTTTAGGCATTACTCGAGTTGTATATAATTCAAGCGGTTAGTGCTACTAGATTTTAAAATATCTACAGAAAGCCCATATTCTTGGGCATAAGCCGTTAAATCAGTACCGTAAATTTTAATTCCATTAAGTGGTTTAAAATCACCTTCAGCCATTTTTTTCTCCTAAATAAAATTATTGCTGCGTTTGCAAATGGCATGGTTTAGCTAATGCCATTTCACCTGCAGCTTCAAAAATTTTAGCTAAAACACCTGAAATATATACATTATTGCGACCGCCACTCATTGCTCTGGAGCAATAAATAATTCTGTAGTGCCATCACGTGCTATTTCTCGCGCGCATGATGAAGATTGTCTACGTTTGCATTTTAATGCGGCTAAATCCGGTGACCATGAAGCCCTGCAAGCGATGCTGCAAATTATCGGGCCAACTATAGTTAGTACAGTACGGCGTATACTAGGCAATCAAAATTCAGAAATTGAAGATATAGCTCAGCAAGCAATGATTGGTTTTGTGCAAGCGTTAGCTAGATTCCGCAGTGAGTGCTCTATTAAAAGTTTTGCCAATCGGATTGCAGTGCTTACGGCACTTAAAGCCCGTCGTTTTCTGGCAAAGCGTGATCGCTTGGTGTTCTATGATACTTTCAATGTTGAAGAATTAGAAATTAACACGCGCTCTCAATCTATCTGTTCTATCTCACAGGGGCAGCTACGTCAGGTTTTAGCAACTTCGCTAGCAATACTACCAGAGACAATTCAGCAAATACCTTAATGCAACTAATAACCCTACACTTGCCGAAGAAGCTTTAGTTGCCCAAGCACGCTGTTACCGTATGCTTGATAATTTAAAAATGGAAATAATAGTTTGGCTTTCATTAATTGAGAGATTTCCACAGTCGCAATACCGCTGGCGTGCTTTCGAACGCCTAAAAGAACTTGAGCTAAATTTGTCACCCAGCGAACAATAATGATGATTTATTACGAGGTAATAGTTCTAAAATTTTTTAGATATAAATTTGTCATTCTTTATCTGCCGGCATTTTGGGCATTTTTTTTCATTGGTAATATTTATTCTAAAGCGCAAACCCTTAATGATAATATAAAAACGAATTCAACTTTATCCCTGGTATTGGTTGGTTATAAGGCCGAGCATAAGCAATTA
Source organism: Deltaproteobacteria bacterium (assembly GCA_016931625.1). NCBI lineage: Bacteria > Pseudomonadati > Myxococcota > Myxococcia > Deltaproteobacteria bacterium. The sequence goes on from JAFGEK010000064.1 coordinate 2,857, forward strand.
TTGCAACGGATAGAAACGGTTTTAATACCTACAGAATTATATGTCGAATTCCATAATGAATCAAAATTGCAACGGCCAGATATTCTTGATGATAATAAATATTTTTTACAAAACTCAGTTGCACTAGCATGGATAGAATTTAAAAAAGAATCAGCTCGGATATATATAGCAGATAAAGATCGTAGTCATTTTGTGCTACGTAATGTCAAATTATTTAACAATAATCTTGAACTTAATGAAGAACAAATTGCGCAAGCCCTTAAAACTGCCCTACAAGTTATTACCGATGCTACAGAAAAATCTCTTACTCGTAATGAAATTATAAAAATATTAAATGATGAATCAGACCAAGCTAAAATGGTACCTGTAAAAAATGAAAACCAGTCTGAGCCATTATTGGTGCCACCAGAAGATAGCACAACTACAAACCCAAATTTTGCAATAGCTGCATTTTATGAAGTACGAAAATTTGGAAAAGCCGGTTCTTATCCAGGACCATACTTTCATGGGGTTGGCGTTCGTAATACTTTACGTTTTAATAATATAAAATTAAAACCACAAATTTGGTTTGCTGCACAATATGAAATATCCACAGATGTTCAAGGTAAAGGCGAAGAAAATAGTCATTATTTATATTTTCATGCTCCCGGAATTCGCTTCGGCGGTGGTATAGCTTTTGCTTCAAGCACAAATTTCGAACTGCGTTTATCCACAAGTATCGGTTTTGATTGGCTAGCGGCGCAATTAAAACAAAGCGAAAATATGACAACCATTCCTAAAAATTTAACCCTTACAACTTTACGAGCTACCGTTGCTTGGCGGTATGTATTTAATCAATTATTTGGAATTATGATTAGTATATTTGCAGATTACTGTGATAAAAATACTTCAGTTATTATTGACAGTCCGACTTTTCCAGATGTTATCTATGAAACATAATGGGGCTCCGCTGGATATTATTAACGATTGCTCGGCAATAAGATGCCGTTGCTACTTGATAGCAATGCTATCGCAATTTCTTTATTGTATTAGTTCTAAGATAGATAAAAATGGGTCAAAAAATTTGACTGAAAATAAAAACTAGTTGTCTGGTTTTAGTATGATGGTCATTAAGATAAGTATAATAAAATGAATTAAATCATTTACTGTCAAAAAGCGTCGCCCCTAACCATCGTCGATTCATCTCGGCAATAAAGTCAACCGAAATGCCTTTAGGGCAGACGGCGCCGCATTCATAAGTATTAGTACAACTACCAAAACCTTCAGCATCCATTTGCGCAATCATGGCACGTACACGTTTTTGACCCTCGATGCTACCTTGGGGCAAGTGAGCAAGGTGGGCAACTTTGGCGGCCACAAACAGCATCGCCGAGCCGTTTTTGCATGCCGCCACGCAAGCACCACAGCCAATGCAAGCCGCAGCATCCATTGCAGTGTCAGCAGCTTTTTTACTTATGGGCACAATGTTGCCATCAGGCGCATTGCCGGCATTAACTGAAACAAAGCCGCCAGCTTGAATAATGCGATCAAAGGGGCTACGGTCAACCACTAAATCTTTAATCACCTTAAACGGTTTGGCACGCCAGGGTTCAACAGTTATGGTCTCACCATCTTTAAAGGTGCGCATATGTAACTGACAAGTAGTTGTTTCGCGCAATGGACCATGGGCCGTACCGCTAATATACAACCCACAAACCCCGCAAATACCTTCGCGACAATCAGATTCAAAAGCAACCGGCTCTTCACCTTTAGCAATTAATTGCTGATTTAAGGTATCAAGAGTTTCGAGAAATGATTGTTTAGGGTCAATATTATTCAAGTCGTATGCAACTAATTTACCTTTAGTGTCAGCTTTTTTTTGTCGCCATATTTTCAGGGTTATTTTCATTTGTAACTCCTTGTGACCAGCGCAACGTTTTCATATTTAAGTTGTTCAATATTACGCTCTGGTGTTTTATCATCGCCTTTATGTTCCCATACCGCAACGTGGGCATAGTTTTTATCATCGCGTTTGGCTTCACCATCTTCTTGTTGATATTCGTTGCGAAAATGACCACCACACGATTCTCTGCGCTCTAGGGCATCGCGAGTTAACAACTCAGCAAATTCTAAAAAGTCGGCAACGCGACCAGCTTTTTCTAGTTCTTGATTGAATTCTTCACCTGACGCAGGTAACACGATAGCGTTTTGCCAAAATTCTTCGCGCAGCTCTGGTATGCGTTGCAAAGTCTGCAGCAACCCCGCAGCATTACGACTCATGCCAACGTTGTGCCACATAAGTTGCCCCAGCTCGCGATGAATTGAATCAACCGAGCGTTTGCCTTTTAAGCGCAATAGTTTGGCGTTACGGGCTTGCACATCTGCAAGTGCCGCTGCAAACTCACTGTGCGAAGTATCAACATCACTTAATTGGGCCGAAGCAAGATAGTGACCAATAGTATATGGTAAGATGAAATAACCATCAGCTAAACCTTGCATCAACGCCGAGGCACCAAGGCGATTAGCACCATGGTCTGAGAAGTTAGCTTCACCGATTACATGCAACCCTGGTATCGTTGACATCAAGTTATAATCTACCCATAAGCCACCCATAGTATAGTGAGGCGCTGGGAAGATACGCATTGGTGTTTTATATGGGTCATCAGCGGTAATGCGTTCATACATTTCAAAAAGATTGCCATAGCGCTCGCCAATAACTTTAGCGCCTACGCGATTAAGCGCATCTGCAAAATCAAGGTAAACCCCGTTGCCATTAGGGCCAATACCTAGGTTTTGATCACAAACTTCTTTCGCTGAGCGCGAGGCAATGTCACGCGGCGCTAAGTTGCCAAAGCTTGGATATTTGCGCTCGAGATAATAGTCGCGTTCATTTTCAGGAATTTGCGCTGGTGGGCGTTTATCACCTTTTTGTTTAGGCACCCAAACCCGACCATCGTTACGCAACGACTCGGACATAAGTGTTAGCTTAGATTGATGCTCCCCGGTTTGGGGAATACACGTAGGATGAATTTGGGTATAGCAAGGGTTCGCAAAACCAGCACCACGTTTATAAGCACGAAATGCCGCAGTGACGTTGCAGGTTTTTGCATTAGTCGAAAGATAAAAAACATTTGAGTAGCCACCGGTAGCTAAAACAACAGCATGGGCTGCCCATGTTTCAATAGAGCCAGTTACTAGATTGCGCGTAACTATACCGCGCGCTTGCCCATTAACTATTACAACATCGAGCATTTCTGTGCGTGGATGCAGTTTAACTTGTCCAGCAGATGCTTGGCGCATTAGTGATTGATATGCACCTAGAAGTAACTGTTGCCCGGTTTGCCCGCGTGCATAAAAGGTGCGCGATACTTGCGCCCCACCAAACGAGCGATTGTCAAGATAACCACCATATTCACGCGCAAAAGGTACGCCTTGGGCGACGCATTGATCGATAACTGCGTTTGATACTTCAGCGAGTCGATAAACATTGGCTTCACGGGCCCGGAAATCACCACCTTTAATCGTGTCATAAAAAAGGCGAAAGATACTATCACCATCATTAGGATAGTTTTTAGCGGCGTTAATACCACCTTGAGCCGCAATTGAATGGGCGCGTCGCGGCGAGTCATGAAAGCAAAAGGCGTCAACATTATAACCAAGCTCGGCGAGTGTTGCGGCAGCCGAGGCACCGGCTAAACCGGTACCAACAACAATTATATTGAATTTACGTTTGTTGGCTGGATTTACCAGTTTCATTTCGAACTTATGTTTTTGCCATTTAAGTTCAATTGGGCCACTAGGGATTTTGGCATCAAGATTTAACATTAGCTTATCTCCAACTTAAAGCGACACAAGGCCAGCAAGAACGGCAATGGGCATAGCGATTTCGCCGAGCACTATAATGACGGCAAGCGCTGGGCCGACCCGATCAAAAAATTTGCGGGTTCTGCCACTAGTTATGCCCAGTGATTGAAAAACACTTGAGCCCCCATGCCAAAGATGCGCCCCGAGTAAGAGCATAGCGATAATATAAGTTAAGCTTATTAGAGGATTAGAGAAACCCGCTACCACCATACGATAAATGTCAAAACGGCCTTGGTAATCGATAAAACTTTTATAGTCAGAATTAGTTACGCGCCAGGTAAATTGCAGTAAATGGTAAAGCACAAAAAACGCCACCATTAAGCCGCTAACATACATATTGCGTGAAGCCCAACTCGCTTTTACTGGTTGTTGCATGGCATATGGTTGAGGTCTGACCGCGCGATTTATTAAGGTTAAACGCGTAACCGCCAAAACGTGTAGAAGCAATGATAATATTATGCCACCGCGCGCCCCCCAAAGCAGCAACGGATACACACGTAAAGCAATACCATAATTATTTAGTTGGTCAGGGCCTAGAAAAACCTGCCAATTGCCAATCATATGGCCAATTACAAAGACTAAAAGCATTACACCAGTCACTGCCGCCAGCATTTTGGCGCCAATCGATGACAAGAAAAATCGTATCATCCTCGTTAAAACTCCTTCATGTGAGGCCCCATAGCGAAATGGAGCAAGAGTTACAATGGCGCTATGTTTGTAGAATTTTTTGGTATGTAACTTGCTGAGATATAAAGGAATTTTTCAATTGGGGGTAGAATGTGGCGATTGCATTAATTTTAATGGGGAACATTCGTTTTAATTCTTGCTATTAAATCTTGAGCTTGGGTAAGCCATCCCTCATATTCTTTAATATCTACGACATAGGTGATTACATAATCAGCATCTTCTCTCTCTTGTGATAGTTGATCTAAAAACACTGCATCTTCATTTAAAAATAGTCCATTTTTAACGAAGTGTAAGCGAAATAAAGAACGCAAACTTCTATGTGAACGCGGTTCAATTCCAGCGGTAAAAAGCAAGGCGCGCACTGCATGAAATACCGCGTAATAAAGCTGTGAAGTCGCACGGTCATAAAGGTTACTTGCAGCTAATTGCTGTGCTGCGGTTAAAAAACGTTCACTAAAAGTAAGTGCCTCATTGGCATTATGTATTTGCGATTGTGGAGTCACAGTTTGATTCCTTCATGTTCAATATCAAGTGCTATAAGTCTTTCATGATATAGCAATTCATTCCAACGACTTTCACTAAGTACCAGTATTGCTAACGCGGTGTCATAGTGTAAGTTTATCTCGGCTGCTTTACGTCGTAAAACTTTACGAGCGTTTGTCGCAAGTTCGTTAGCAACAATTGCAGCAATATCAATATCAGAATCGTTATTCTGGTCCCCACGGGCGCGCGAACCAAATATAGTTATGCTTTTAATACCGTCTTTATATTCGGCTTTTGCGAAAGTGATCCACGCTTGTAGTGCGGCTTGTTCATTTTCATTTAGTGTATCCGTCAGCAGTTTAGGGTCACGTAGCATTATTATAGATTACTCATAGTAGAGCGTAAGCTGCAAGATTAGGGAGTTTGGTGAAGATAGATCTACAGAAAATCAATCATTTGTGTTGACAATAAATTTTTATTCATCCATCAATTTTTCTATGGATAGTCGTCGTTTATTTGAGCGTATTGCTGAATACAAAAAAGCGCTTGCGCGATTACAGCAAGCATTGCAAGAGCCCGAAAATGAATTAATTCGCGATGCGGTAATTCAGCGCTTTGAGTTTACCTTTGAACTCGCCTGGAAAACGATAAAGCTCTATCTTGAATTTCAAAATATCGAAGTGCGTAGCCCTCGTGACACTCTACGCGAAGCCTTAAAACTTGGGTTAATTGACGATGGTAACGTGTGGAGTCTGTTGTTAGAAAAACGTAATTTAACTAGCCATACATATGATGAGAACCTAGCTATAGAAGTATATCAGTTCGTAAAATATACTGGGGTCAGATTATTTTTAGAACTCGAAAGTAAAATCGAATTAAAGATTGGCAACATATGAAAACGATTGCTTTTGGGCTTAGCCAGCATATTATTGACAAAATTTTAGAAGTATTTACGAAGCATCACAAAATTGAGAGAGTAGTTATTTTTGGTTCTCGGGCTTTAGGTAATTTTAAATCTTATTCAGATATCGATCTAGCGGTTTATGGCGAGCAATTAGAGGCTAACGAATTCAGCCGACTTAGCTTTGAATTGCATGAGTTGCCTATAGTGTTTTCAATAGATGTAATCCATGCAAATCAAATCAGTAATCAAGCTTTGCTCGACAGAGTTGAGAGCGAAGGCCAACAAATTTATCCCGTACTTTAAATAAGGGTGAAATATGCAAATTTACGAAGGTGCTATAGTTACTTGCGATGCTGTAGGTTCGCTAAAACAGTTTCTTGTTGAAGATAAGGGTAAGATAGTCTTCGTTGGTGATGAACTCCCTAATGATTATATTAAATTGCCTCGCGTTAAGTTACAAGACCAAGCTTTACTGCCAGCCTTTGCTGATACTCATATTCATTATATGTCGCATGCGTTATTTGACAACGGGCTTGATGTGCGTACTGCTGCATCAATAGCTGATGTGCAATCGGCCATTAAACAATTTGCTAAAAGTAGTAAGCAAGGGATCATTACCGCTTTTGGTGCTTCACCTCATAGTGTTGCAGAAAAACGATTAATTACAAAAAGTGAAATTGATGCGGTATGCTCAACGCGCGGTGTATTTATGGTCAAATATGATGGTCATGCCTGTATTATTAATTCACATCTATTGGCTAAGCTACCCAACAAAATAAAAAATCAACGTGGTTTTAATGCTGATACCGGCATTATGACTCAAGAGGCGTTTTTTAGGGTTACTGATTTTATTACTGCCAAAGTTCCTTTAGGCAAGACTTTAAATGATATGCTTTGCACGATCGACACAATGGCTGCGCATGGCATCGGTCTAATTCATTCGGTTGCTGGCGTTGGTTTTCCATTAGATATGGATGTTAGACTTGAAAGCTTATTTGCTCGCGGTTTACGTAATCCGCTTAGCTATCGTTTATATTTTCAAACGATGGATATCAAAAAAGTGCTTAAGCGCAAATTGCCGCGAGTTGGGGGATGTTTTGCTACCGCACTAGATGGTTCATTTGGTTCACTTGATGCTGCACTTATCGACCCATATTCTAATGATAATAATAACCGCGGTGTGCTTTTTTACTCTGATCAAGTTGTACATGATTTTGCGCGTACAGCTAATCGCGCTGGCTTGCAAATTGAAATGCATGCAATAGGTGACCATGCCTTTGAACAAGGGGTAGATGCGCTTGCGGCAGCATTAGAAGACTTTCCACGTCAAGATCATCGGCATACTATTATTCATGCATGTCTACCTACTGAACGAGGGCTTGAGCGATGCGCCAAATTAGATATTGGCATAGCATTGCAACCCGCTTTTATTTATTGGCACGTTGAACCACCTGAGTATTTAGATTCTATTCTTGGTTCTCGTCTTAGAAAACTTATGCCACTTAAAACTATGTGTGAAATGGGCATTAAACTAGCGGGTGGTTCTGATGCTCCATGCACTATTCCAGATCCACTATTTGGTATTTGGTCTTCTTGTAATCATCCACGTGCACAAGAGAGTTTATCTATTCAACAAGCATTAAATCTATATACCCGCAATGCCGCTTGGATGAGTTTTGACGACGATAGGCGTGGCAGCTTAGAAGTCGGTAAAATTGCTGACATGATTATTTTAGATCTTAATCCTCTTGCTATTGAACCGCAAAAATTAAAAGAAATTAAAGTTAAGCAATTATTGCTTGCCGGTAAGCCATATAAACCTGGGCAGTCGCGTGCTAATTTAATATGGCGTGGTTTGTTTAGTCGACGAAGTATTTAAGGCAGTTGCTGCTGCAAAAACCAATCGACTAATTCAGTGCCTTCATAAGCGAAGTCCCAAGCATTATGACCACCAAAGATTTTATAGTCCCACGGGTCATTAATACTGACACTTATTTCTCGATACTGCACTTGAGCACCGATATTTTGTAAATACTTATAAGCGGTTCGTGATTCACTTACTGGCACGGTTTTATCTAAGTCATTATGAAATAAATAGATGGGAATACTTTTAAGATTATCAAGATTAACTTTAGCCATACCATACATACCAGTCCAAATACCACATACTGGTGCAATAGCGGCGAATAGTTTTAGTTGGCGAGACGCATCTGCGCTGGAGTAACAGCAGATGGGTCATCAATGAAACAGGCAAGCATTCGTGCCTCAGTATTACCAGTAGTCCATAAAGCAAGCGCTAGTTTATGATTGGTGCCTATTTGTTTGGCGATTTGGCGAAGTTTAACCAGCGAAATACCAAAAGCATTGTTAACATTAATAGCATACTTTGACATACTATCGCGTTTTTCTTTGCTGCCCATACTTTTTAATTGTTTTAGTATGGATTGCGCACTCATGTTTTTTCATTTGTTCGAAAGTTATGACGTGGTAAGCTATGCCTGTGATGTTTACACATAAAGCTGGCATATTGATTTAAACCCAACTCTTTAATTTTTGCGATACAAGCTTTACGGTCAGACTTAAAGATAAATCCAAAAATTTTTGCAAAAATATTACTAAATTTACCACAAGCAGCAGGGTCGCTAAATTCTTGGCAATCGGCACAGCTTAAGTATTGGTGTTGCTGACAACACTTTCGCACCAAGCACCAACTTGCCTTGGTATTTTCGTGGCAACCTGGGCAATGTGAATCTAGGTATTTTTTACACGCTCCACAATACAAGCCGCAATAAGCCACAAGATTGCTGTCTGCTAATATTGGTTTCATCAATCTTATCCCCCTTTAGCAGTTTGCTGTACTAATGGTGAATGCTCTATATTTAGTTGAGTATACACTCAACGAAAAAAATAGCAATAGCAGAATCTATTACCCAATTGGATTTTCAATGCTATTGATGCTAAAAATGTTGTAACTTGCTGTATTTGCGAGTAATTTATTGACGTTAGTAAGGAAGGATCATCATGAAATCAGTTATCCTTATTTTGTTGGGATTTAATTTGGTTGTTGCAGACGATATGTCGATAGCTGATGAAAGAGAAAAATGCGAACAAAAGAGTTCATCAACAGCAGAGAAAATTGTCTGTATAAATAAAGAAGAGCTCGTTTGGGATTCATTAATGAATCGAGACTTTAAACGCATTATGAATAACCTATCTGCTGACGAAAAAGCCAAATTTCGTAACGTTCAAAAAACATGGCTTGCCTACAGAGATGCTATTTTTGAGATCAGCAAAATAATTGAAGTCAAACACTACGGCAAAGAGGACGGCTCGCTCTTAAATGCAAGAATCAAAAAAGATATCGTTAAATATCAATCAGAGATTTTAATGAGTTTAGCTGCAGACTGGGAATAGCATAGTGGTAGACTGGGAGAAATTAATACGATTTAGCAAAAAGCACGCGACGCTCTGAAGGCTTACCGGTTAATATACATTTACCGGTCTCAGCTTCGCTACTAAATGGAATATTGCGAATAGTAACTTTGGTTTGCTCTTTAATTTTTGCTTCGGTTTCAGCAGTACCATCCCAATGCGCATAAACAAATTTTGAGTTTTGCTCAGCAAACACTGATAGAAAATCATCCCAAGTGTCTACTTTTACCGAGTTTTGTTCTAAATTGCTTTTAGCGCGAGTAAACAAACGCTTTTGAAAATCATTCATAAATTCTTTTGCACGCTCACCAATACCAGCACGCTGCCATGTAGCTTTTTCATTAGCAATGCGGTCTTTAATCATCACTTGACCCTTTTTTATATCACGAGGACCAAGTTCAATACGCAAAGGCACGCCTTTTTGTTCCCACTCAAAATATTTGAAACCAGGTTTATGGTCACGGGTATCAAAATTTACTGCAATACCAAGATCACGTAGCTCAGCAGCAAGTTTTTCACCTTCAGCTTTGACAGCTGCCTCATCCGCATCTTTACCAAAAATTGGTACAATAACCGCTTGAATTGGGGCTAATTTTGGTGGCAGCACTAAACCATTATCATCTGAATGGGTCATGATCAGACCACCAAGCAAGCGAGTTGAAACGCCCCATGATGTCTGCCAAACATATTCAAGCTCACCGTCGCGATTTTGAAATTTTACATCAAAGGCTTTGCCAAAGTTTTGCCCTAAATCGTGACTAGTACCTGATTGCAGGGCTTTGCCGTCTTGCATCATAGCTTCTATTGAATAGCTTGCTAAGGCGCCGGCAAATTTTTCACTTTGGGTCTTTTGCCCACGCACCACCGGCATAGCCATAAATTCTTCGGCAAACTGGGCGTAAATATTAAGCATACGCATGACTTCTTCACGTGCTTCTTCATGATTGGCGTGTGCTGTATGACCTTCTTGCCATAAAAATTCGCCAGTACGTAAAAACAAGCGCGTGCGTAACTCCCAGCGCATGACATTAGCCCATTGATTTATCAGCAACGGCAAATCACGCCAGCTTTCAATCCAACGTGAAAAGAAATGGCCGATAATTGTTTCTGAAGTAGGTCTGATAACATAAGGTTCTTCAAGTTGTTTGCCACCAGCATGGGTTACTACCGCAAGCTCGGGTGAGAAACCTTCGACATGTTCTGCTTCGCGCTTAATAAAACTTTCAGGAATTAGCAGCGGAAAATAGGCATTCTGATGGCCAGTAGCTTTAAACATATCATCAAGACCACGTTGGATTTTTTCCCAAATACCATAGCCGTGAGGTTTAATAACCATACAACCTTTGACGACTTCAGCAGCTTCAGCAAGACTGGCTTGACGAATAACATCAAGATACCAGCGCGAGTAATCAACATCGCGTGGTGTTATTTTATCAGGGTTCTTGTTTGAGTTATTTGCATTGGTATTGGTTTTTTTTTCTGTTTGTTTGTTAGTCATAATACTTACACCTTTTTTAAGAGCAGCAGATTTTGCGTTTTGTATATGTATATTGCTTAGGGTCGCAAGAGTATGATGATTTATCTAATAACAAATTTAGGCTGGCGACTCATTGATTTCGAGATAGCCTTTGTTAAGAAGTTTTTCAATACTGGTGTAAGCTTCAAAATCAGTACCAGTAGAGCGATCGATAATATCTCGAACAAGGCCGAAATTTATCGCTAGTTGTAGCGTATCAAGATCAAGTTTTGCTAATGCTGACAGTGGTGAAACCAACGGAACTCGCAAACTTAATTGGGCTTCATCATCAGGAACTCGCGAACGTAAGCGTTTAAGTTCGTCAACTTGACGCATAAGTTCTAAAAGAATGCTTTCAGTGTCAGATGCGAAAGTTTCGGCGAATTCGATTTTATCATCTAGTGCTTCGAGTACAAATGCACCCTTTTCCCATAGTAGCATACGACCTAATGCTTTAATTGGTGATAATGGCAATTCACCGATGATAACAGCATAAATTAATTTTCCTTCTTTAATATATATTTTACCACGCAGCTCACTACTGATAGTTAACATTCCTGATTTTTGATTAGTTGCGAAGAGTTGTAGTAAGTCAGGTAATGGTACTTCAGTGATATCTCCACTCATGGTCGAGCTATCGGCAGGACGTTTACCAAGTCGCTCCATCATGGCTTTAACGTCAGCTCGTTCACTAGCACCAGTAGAAAATTCAGCCGGGTCAATAACTTTTAGTATTGAGGTACCAATCAATATACGGTCATGCAATTTGAGTTCGGCACGTTTAATTTTTTCACCATTTAAAAAGGTGCCATTGGTTGATCCCAAATCAGTAAGATACAAAGCATCACGACGAATAACGAGTTGCGCGTGCATGCGTGATACCATGTCTTCTGCGAGTACTAAGTCTCTCTCTGGGGTACGCCCAATACTCAACTCGCCTTCTTCGGGGAGTTCGATTTCTCCGCTATGGTAACGACCAGAGATGAATTTTAGTGCCAAACCCATGGCTATCTCACCTCACGTATACTGTGGGCCACCTACTAATTTTACATACATTGCAGCTGTAGCATTGTTTGGGTCTTTTGCTAAGACTTCATTCCAAGTATTAAGTGCTTCGCTTTCATGACCACAAGTAAATAAACATAAACCTAGCTGAATTCTAGCAGGATGATAGTCAGGACGTTCGTTAATTACACGAGAAAGTTCGTCAATAGCACTGTAAGTATTTCCTGATTGGTGCAATGCTATTGCTAATTTGACGCGAATATCAACAAAGGAGGGGCCAAGACTTAAAGCTTTATAATACTCAACTATTGCATCTTTGGGACGCCCAGCAGCTTGATAAGCATCACCGATCTCGCAATGCATGTTGGCTATTTTACCAGCAACATGGAGGTCGAGTTCACCAGCCTGATGCTTATTTGCCGTAAGAGCTTGCGTATAGCTTTTTTTGGCTTCTTCGTATTTTCCAGTGTTATTGAATAAAACAGCAGCATTAAGCGCAGCTTCGATATATCCAGGATTTATTTCAAGAGCTTTAATAAAATATTTTTCAGCTTTAGAAAATTGTCCGAGACCATGATAAATCACCCCCAACATATTATAGACATCGGCAAAGACCTGAGTACGAGTAATAATTTGCTCTAACAAGGGCAGCGCCGTTTCGTAGTCGCCTTTTTGGTAATAACTTGTGCCAAGTGCAAGTAACTGGCGCAATTCATCCATTTTTTTATTCCCCTGTTGCTGGGATTTTTTGGGATGTGGAGGTCTCTGTTTTAGGTTTTGCCGATTTTGATGGAGTTGGCAAATCTTGTAAGAGAATCCTACCGGTTTGAGCTTCGTTTGAATTTGGAAATTTTTCGACAAGCTTTTGTGCGTCATTACGTGCTAGTTCAGGTTCTTTAGCATTTTTACGAGCCAAAGCTGCAAGCAACAAGGCTTGCGCTTCTAAACCAACATCTTGATAATTTTGGACAAGTCCCTCAGCTCGCGCTGCTGCAGCGCGCCATTTTTCGTTATTCCAATAGAAATTTGCCACATACAATTCATGATTCGCTAAACGTCGGCGGCAAGTAATAATTTTTTTTTGTGCTTTTTTTACGTACTCACTAGCGGCATGGCTATCAATTAGTTCTTGGTAAGCAGCGATAGCATTTTGAATATCAGCTTGATCTTTTTCTGCTACCGGCGGCATAAACCACCATTCTTCAGGCGCTTGTTTGACATGCGCTTCGGCAATTCGCCAACGACAGTAGGGTATTTCTGGGTGAGCAGGGTGCATTTTGATAAATTGCTTATAAGCGTCGATCGCTTCTATAAATTTACCGCGCGCATAATGCGTATCAGCAATACGTAGATCAGCTAAGATCGCATATTTTGAATAGGGATATTTTGCTTTTACCTCAGCAAAACCAGCTAAAGCTTCGGGGTACATACCATCTTTAAGATCTTTATTAGCTTTTTTGTAAAAAAATTCAGCTGTTTTGCGCCCACTAAGATAAGCATCTGGGCCAGCGCAGGCACCAATAGTGAAAAAAATAAGCAATAAGCTCAAATGGCAACGGGTTTTTTTGAAAAACATGACACTTACCGATAGCACGTCAAGGTAAAAACTAACAAGGGAGAGTCTGCATGGACTTTGACTTTTCTCTGGATCCATTGCTAGATGATGCTTTAACCTAATGCGAATGTAGGTTTTGCCAAAATGAGAGATCATGGCTGACATACACGCTCTAGAAATCGAGTTTGCAAAAAACCCTAATCTAGAGGCTTGCCTACCACTTTGCGAGGCTTACCTAGCGCAGAAGCGCTTTATGGAAGCTATGGTTGTATGCAAGAAGGGTATAAAGCAAGCCCCCCAAGATGCTCGTGGTCGTGTGATGCTTTCACGCATCTACAACTCACAGGGCAAAATACCTAAAGCCTTAGCTGAGCTTGAGCTGCTGCTAAAAGAAATTCCCGGCAGTCCAATTGGTCTTGAAGCTTTAGGAAAATTGTTGCTTGAGCAAGGGCGCAATGATGAAGGGCTATCTAAACTTCAACAAGCGGTGATAGCTGATCCCAATCGCGCTGAAGCCAGAGCTATCTTGCAACAAGCCGGAATGGCAGTGTCAACTGCTGCGCCTCCGCCCGCAGCGCCTATGGTGGCTCGTCCAGTAATGGGTATGCCGCCTCCTGGTGCTGCAGGTCAAACTGGCCCAGTACCATATGGCAATGCTCCGCCGACAGCTATGCCCCCTAATATGCCCCCAAGAGGCGCTCCTCCTGGTGGTTTTTATCCACCACCCTTGCAGCCACGCGGTATGCCTCCTCCTGCAGCCTCAACCGGGCCTGTACCTGCCGTAGAACCGCTGCGACCACTTGAGCATGTACACGACTTTTTTGCTCCTGAAACGCTGGGTTTTTCGCATGAGGCATCAGATATCGAAACTGCTGGCCCAGGTCGTCTGACAATTCTTGGTTTTGTACCTAAAAATGCCGGCTCAATTAAAACTACATTATATGTGGCTGTAACTGTTCTAATAATTGCGAGTGTTATTATATTCATTCAATACATACGATCGACTAATACTCGTGAAATAAGTAAAAAATACGCTGATTTAAAGGTAGCTTTATACGAAGATAAATATGTCAGTTACCAAGATGTATTGCGTAAAGGTAATGAAATCTTGGCGATTGATAATAGCCATAATTTGACGTTAGGTGCATTAGCCTATACCTCTGCCATTCTTGCGACTGATTTCCGTCAAGCCGATGCCTTACCAAAAGCTAAAGATTATCTGCGTAGGGCTATGGAGGAAAATAAAGAAGAAACTGAATATCGTGTCGCAGCCCGTGCTTTAATTGCTTATGCTGAAAGGCAGTTTGATCAAGGTATTGCTGATATAAAAAAGATAATAGATCATGGTGGTTCTGGCCCATTTGTTGAACTTGAAGCTTTTCGTTTGATGAATGAAGTCAAACCACAAGATAAAGAAACTAAAATTCAACTACGGCGCTTAATTCAATCGGCAGTTTCACAAGCTCGTATATTTAATTTTCTTGGTTGGTATTATTATCAATTTGATGATTACGCCCAAGCAGATAAAAATTTTCATTCAGCACTACAGAACGTTAATGATCATGCCCGAGCAATTATCGGTCAGGCTTTGACGGATTTTGACCGTGGTTTGGCTTTGCAACAGCGTCAGGTAGAAATTGGTAAGGCGATTAAAAAAGTTTTAAAAATGCCTCCAGAGCAACTTGATAGCACGGTTTTAGCTTTAGCACATTTTGCGGCAGCACAACTTTTACAGTGGCAAGGCAAGCAAGCTGAAGCTGACAGTGAATTTGCAACAGCATTTCGTTTTGATAGCCAAAGTGCCTTGATGTATTACCGTCGCGGAACGGGCTTGCTTAATCTTGGGCACGCCAAAGAGGGTATTCAATATTTACGTAAAGCTGCAGCGATGGATCCAAATAATGTTCGCTATTTTAGGACATTGGCCGATGCGCAAATTCGTTCAGGCGATTCAGTTGGTGCCAAAGCAACCCTTAATCGTGCCGCGCAACTTAATCCAAATGATCCTGAGCTAAAGATTCTTGAAGGTGACAGTTTAAGTGCTGAAAAAAAATATGCTCAAGCTATTGAAGTCTATAAAAGCGTAAAAAAAGAAGATGGCGGTTCATTGATTACTCGTGCTGTTGTTGGGATTTCAGAAGCTATGCGCGAAAGTGGCAAAAAGCTTGATGCAATTAAATATCTTGAAGCGTTTTTAGAAAATATTCCAAGTGATGTTATGCAACCTGAGCAAGCCATACTATGGTGTGAACTTGGACTTGATTACGAAGCAAATCGTGAAAAAGATCATGCTGAGCGCTTGTACCAACAGGGTATCGATACTTACCGTTATGAACCCAATTGTCACTTTTTTTTGTGTCGTATACTTGGACGTGGTCCAGAAGCTAAAGAGGCATGCAAAATGTACTTAACCCTAGCACCTCGCGGTGAGTTTGCTGATAAAGCTAGAGCCCGTGCGGGTGTGAGGTAAGACTGCAATTGTTTTTAGTAAGAGTATCTACCTTGCAGTTTGCAGTACTGACGATGATATAAGGAATAAATGCCGTCTCTGTCGTCAATTTTAAGTTGGCAGCCTCATTTAGCAGGTGTGTTTGAGTCTATAGTGTTATCGCAAAGGCGCCATCATGCTTATTTATTAGTAGGTGTCGATTTTAACACCACCGAAGATATTGCTCATAGTTTTACTGCCTCGCTTTTCTGTCAGCAGCGCAATGGCATTGATGCCTGCGGTGTTTGCTTAGCATGTCGTAAATTAGCAACAAAAAATCATCCAGATTTTATCAACATTACTCCTAATGATAAAAATGTTATAACTATTGATCAAGTACGTGAAATAGGTGGATGGGTTAATATGCGTGCTTATGAAGCACCAATGAAAATTATAATAATTAGTGCAGCAGATGCGGCTACAGCCCAAGCACAAAATGCATTATTAAAGACATTAGAAGAGCCACCAGGGGCAATTTGTTTTTTGTTAACTGTAACTCGGATAAAATCTTTATTGCCAACCGTGCGTTCTCGTTGTGCAATTTTGCGAATTGCCGCTAAAGATCGTTTATCAGCCTGGCAAGATTTAGTTGCGGCTGGTATTAATCCAGACTTAGCCCAAGTATTTGCACCAATAATTGGCGCAAATATAGAGCGTGCAAATGAATTGATAGATTTAGGGGCCCAAGAGGTGTTAGCGAATTTACATAAAGCATTATCTCCAACTGCTGAAATTAGCGTGGTAATTTCTATGGCTGCTGCTATTGGTCAGCAGCGCGAGCGTGCTGATTTGGCCTTGGCTTTTATTGAAGTGTTAATACGTGATTCTTTGGCAAATAAGCGTGGGGCCCGTAATGATCAGCTTTATATTGATAAAAAAGAAACTCAAATTTTAACTATGGCGCCACCTTTATTAGCTAAAGCTGCAGCAAAAATAGCGCTATTACGGCGATTATTAGCTTTTCACCTCAATCGTACTTTGGTGATGGAGTCAGTTTTTCGGGACTTGGGGGCCGGTTTAGCAGGTAACGCATGAATGATATTGGCACACCACCATCGTCAGGTTCCAACGGGTCATACGATGACTCCAATAATTCATGTGCGTGTACCAATGAAACAGTAACTAACGATTCTGCTCAAGAGCTGGCGGCTATAAAGGGAAAAGACCCCATGCCCGCAGTAATTGTTCATTTTAATGCGCCTGGCCAGGTTCGTGAGTTTGGCTACCAAGATATTGAACTTAGTTCTAACACCCAGGTAATTGTTGAAACTGCAAAAGGAACTAGATTGGGGACGGTAGTAGAAGTATGCCAACGTCCTGCCGATCAATTAATGTATCACGTGTTACGTGTCGCAACCCAAGAAGATATTGATGCTCATCATCGTAATAAAATACGAGAGCGTGAAGCAGCAGCTTTCTGTGTTGAGCGAATTAAAGCCTTATCCCTGCCAATGAAACTTATCTCGGTAGAGTTTGCTCATTCTGGCTCGAGCGCTATGTTTAATTTTGTAAGCGATGAGCGTGTTGATTTTCGTACTTTAGTTAAAGACTTAGCTCGTCGTTTTCATACCCGTATTGACATGCGTCAAATTGGGGTTCGTGATGCAGCGCGTTTATGTGGTGGCGTTGGAGTTTGCGGACGAGAATTATGCTGCGCCACATATTTATGCACTTTTAATCCTATTTCAGTTCGTATGGCGAAGGACCAAAATTTAACATTAAACCAAGATAAACTATCAGGTATTTGTGGGCGATTAAAATGCTGTTTAGCTTATGAAGAATCTACCTATGCAGAGCTACGTCAAGGTTTACCAAAGCTAGGCAAACGGGTGTTTACACCTGAAGGTGAAGGAAGAGTTAAAGACGTAGATGTTATTCGGCGTCTTATACGAGTACAGTTATTTGATGGCCGCTATTTAGAATTCAATGGTGATCTCGTTAAACGTCCCTCTGAAGCATCAATAGCTCAAACGACACGACAAAATGGCTTGCCAACAAAAGCAAATACATTAAGAGGTCAAGATAATTATGACAATGATTCAAATAGCGAAGAAGAAGGAGAAAGCGCAGCATCAGATAATTATACTGAGAATAATTATGATGCTCAGCAAGCTATGCAGCATCGACGTAAACGACGTCGACGAGATCGGCCTAATGAAACAACGCATGAATCAGCGCCTATCGACAACAAAGACATAAGCAGACGATCATCAGACAAAGAGAATACTTAGGGGGTGTCCTTAAATGTTGGACCGAGAGATTCACGAAAGCCGTGTAAACGATGGCCTCGCGCTTAAGTAAAATTATGCTGAGGCTTGCTAGTGGCAAGTCGCAGGCAGGATTTTTACGAGCACGTGGCCGTAAGTAGCGGATTTCGTGAAGATCGACGGGA
>JAFGEK010000065.1 GCA_016931625.1 Deltaproteobacteria bacterium
GCATATCATCAAGTAGCTCATAATAAACTAAATATTGAACATTATAACGACTTGTAAAACCACCCGCTATGCCATTTTTATGTTGCCAAGCACGCTTAACCAAATCACTAGTTACACCTATATAGAGTGTACCATTGCGTTTACTAGCAAGTATGTAAACTGCAGGCTGCTTAAACATTTTTCTCCCCCATCTGAGATGTTTTTTAAATACGAAGCCATAACATACTGCAACCAATAGCGATAACCGCTGCATAATTGCGCAAAGTCTTTTCATATCTCGTTGCAAAACGACGTGCCTGTTTTAATAAATTGAATGTACACTCTATTTCCGAACGAGCCTGATATAAATTTTTATCATAATCTATAGTGACTATACGATTAACCTTTGGTGGAATAACATCAATGCATTGTAGATGATTCAATTGTTGTCTAAATGCATCGGAATTATACGCTTTATCCGCTAGTAAACAGTTAGGTTTGATACGTTCAATCAAGTCAGAGGCTACAACAAGATCATGTCGTTGACCTTCGGTAATTTTATACTCTACAGGCAAACCTAAAGCATCTACCACAAGATGTACTTTAGTGCTTAAACCACCACTTGAACGGCCAATAGCATTCTTATTAATCCCCCTTTGCCACCTGCTCCGTGCTGATGAACACGGTTAGTAGTGCTATCAATGCTATGCCATTCGTTATCGATATCACTTTGCAGGAAATAAAATAGCCGATCCCATTTTCCTGATTTTGACCACCTATCAAAACGATTAAATACAGTTTTCCATGGACCAAATTCTTCTGGTAAATCTCGCCATGGTACTCCTGTTCGTCGCCACCATAAAACTGCTTCTATAAAATTACGGTCATTAATTCCATGCCTACCACAACTATGTTCTTGTTCTAGAAACGTAGTGATTTTGCCCCATTGCCGCTCATTTAACATACGTCTTGCTGACATAACCAGCGTAGATCATAAACATGATCTCTGTGCAATAATTATATTTTTAACTAGATTCCCGCTTTCGCGGGAATGACTCTACGAGTTATTTTATATTTAGGGACACGCCCTAATTGAATTTAAACTATTATAATTAAGATAACTCGTATTTATGTGTAACTTCAAATATTTAATGACCTGTCCTAAAACGCGATAACCAGCAAAAACCAGCATTCATCCAAATGTAAAATATATAAATACTATCTTAAACCGGATAAGCCCGGGCAAAAGCAATCTCTGCTGCAATACGTGAGCCGACATTTAAACCATCAAGCAAATCGCTACTTTGGGGAAAATGCGCATTAATCATCCCTACTCCATCAATATCTGCAGTTATACTCACGCGATCACCAAGTGAAGTTATGCGTTTAATAGTACCAACGCCATTTTCATCTTGCCACAGCTTAAAATCATAACTTCGCACTAGTAAATGGACATTCGTTCCATCTGCAATATCATCTACTGGTGTCGTAAGTGCACCCACAATAGCTTGTCCGTCTTGCACAATAGCATTAAAAATATTCACTTCACCAAAGAAACTGGCGACAAATTCACTAGCCGGCTGTTCAATGATTTCTGGCGGACTAGCTGCTTGCTCAATACGACCTTGGTTTACAATTACTACTTGGTCAGCGACATCAAAGGCTTCATCTTGATCATGAGTGACAAAAACCGAAGTAACGTGTACTTCGTCATGCAACCGCCGTAACCATCTTCTTAATTCTTTGCGCACTTTTGTATCTACTGCGCCAAAGGGTTCATCAAGCAATAATAAACGTGGTTTTGGAGCAAGAGCACGAGCAAGTGCTACACGCTGGCGCTGCCCTCCTGAAAGTTGGTTTGGGTATCTATCACCTAAACCGTGCAAACCAACAAGACTCAACAATTCTCGTACTCGTTCGCGCTGTGCTATACGCGGTACTCCCTGCACCGAAAGGCCGAAAGCAATATTGCTTGCTACGCTCATATGACGAAACAAAGCGTAATGCTGAAATACAAAACCAACCTGGCGCGCTTTACTATCAAGATGATCTACTGCAATATTATCAATATAAACTTTTCCACAATCGGCAAAATCAAGACCAGCAATAATTCGTAAAATAGTGCTTTTACCGCCACCAGATGGCCCTAATAAAGCAACTAATTCACCACGTGGTACAGCAAAACTCACATCATCGAGCACTACGAAACTACCAAAACGTTTACACAGATGCTCAATCCGGATTGCCACTACTTTGCTCCTCAATTATGGGCCCAACGATTCGCTGCATAATCACACCACGTTTTAGATTCTGTTTACTTTGCCATTCAACATAACTTTTGATTGCTAAAGTAAAGAGTGCAAATAGCGTTAGCAATGATGCACAAGCAAAAGCACCGACAAATTCATATTCGTTATAACGAATTTCTACTAGCAATGGTAAGGTGTTAGTTAAACCACGAATATGGCCAGATACTACTGATACCGCACCAAATTCACCCATAGCACGAGCCGTGCTTGTTGCTACACCGTAAATTAATCCCCATTTGATATTTGGTAAGGTAACTCGCCAAAACATCTGCCAACCATTAGCACCTAGTACTTGAGCAGCTTGCTCCTCTTCGCGACCTTGAGTGGTCATTAAGGGAATTAATTCTCTTGCTACCATGGGAAAGGTAACAAATAGAGTGGCTATAACAATACCAGGAGTTGCAAAAATAATTTTGATGCCTAGTGAATCTAAAATTGGTCCGAATACTCCATGACGACCAAAAACTAAAATATAAATTAAGCCTGCGACTACTGGTGAAACCGCAAATGGCAAGTCAATAAATGTAACCAAAATAGTTTTGCCAAAAAAATCATGTTTAGTAACCGCCCAAGCTGCGGCAATACCAAAAATTGCATTGGTGGGTACCGCAATAAAAGTAACTAGCAATGACAATTTTATAGCACTGAAGGTTTCTTTATCTGCAATAGCATCTAAATAACCATCTATGCCTTGAGCAAATGCCTCATGTAATAGCGCAATTAAAGGAGCTAAAATAAAAATAGCGACAAAAATACAAGCTATGACAATTAGCACATATCGTAAAAATATGGGGGTTTGTTTGTGCTGAGATGGTGTTTTTGCTAATTTGAGCAAAGCACTCATGTTATACACTGTCCCCATTTATCGTATTTTGCGAATTTGGCGTCATCATGCTGCGATTTTGCCAACGCGATAATGCATTTAGCAACAATAAAATTAGTAATGAGATAAAAAGCATTGCTATAGCCAATATCATTGCACCAGCATAATCATATTGCTCAAGTTTGGTGACAATTAACAATGGAATAACTTCTGTTCGCAAAGGTAAATTACCTGAAATAAAAACTACCGAACCATATTCACCCAGCCCCCGCGCAAAAGCTAGGGTGAAGCCAGTAGCTAATGCTGGAGTTAGTTCAGGTAAAATGATGCGACGAAAAATACAAAAACGATTTGCCCCTAATATGGCGGCAGCTTCTTCGACATCAGAATTTAGATCTTGAATAATTGGCTGAACCGTACGCACTACAAAAGGTAATCCAACAAAAATTAACGCTACCAAAACGCCCAATGGGGTATAGGCAACTTTTATACCTAATTTTGCAAGCTCTGCACCAAATATTCCATTCTGGCCATAAACCGCAGTTAGCGCTATGCCAGCTACAGCAGTTGGCAGAGCAAAAGGTAAATCGATAACCGCATCAAAAATTTTCCGCCCAAAAAAATCATAGCGCACCAAAACCCAAGCCACTATCAAACCAAAAACTACGTTTATCGCTGCGGCAAATGCGGCTGTTGATAACGATAACGATAGCGCAGCACGTACTCGCACATCACCAAGCGTATTAAAAAGGTCGGCAAATGATAAAGAAGCACTTTTCCATCCCAAGGCTGTAAGTGGCATCACAACAATAACACTAAGCCATAGCATGCTATAGCCAAGCGAAAGCCCTTTGCCAGGTAAACGCATTTGCTGCATTGCTAGTTTCGGTTTAAATATCGCTCTAATAGTATGTCGTAAAACCATCATATATTTACTAACGACGCGGTTTATATATTTCGTCAAAAACACCACCATCATCAAAATGGCGATGTTGTGCTACTGCCCAGCCACCAAAGTCTGAAATCCTCACTAAACGTATTTTTGCAAATTGTTTTTCAAAAATTTTAGCGACCAATGGCCTGGTTGGTCGATAGTAATGCTCAGCAGCTAGAATTTGCCCTTTTTCAGTGAATAGATATTCAAGATAAGCTTCGGCGATTTTACGCGTTCCATGAGCATCTACCATTTTGTCAATTAATGCCACTGGAGGTTCAGCAAGAATGCTTAGTGATGGCATAACTATCTCTACTTCATCTTCAAATTTATGCTTTGCTAAAAATGCCTCATTCTCCCAAGTTATTAAAACATCACCAATTTTACGATTAATGAAAGTCATCGTTGAACCGCGCGCACCAGAATCAAGCACCGGCACATTTAAAAAAAGTAAAGTAATAAAAGCTTTAGCTCTGGCTTCATCATTACCACCTGCGGCTAAACCATATGCCCAAGCAGCAAGATAGTTCCAACGTGCTCCGCCTGATGTCTTAGGATTTGGCGTAATAACCGTAACATCGGGACGAGCTAGATCGGGCCAGTCACGAATGTTTTTGGGATTACCCTTGCGAGTTAAAAAAACAATTGTGGATGTATAAGGACAACTATTATGTGGAAGTCGACTTTGCCAGTTAGTTGGTAAAAGACCGCTACGTTTAGCAATAGCATCAATATCATAAGCTAATGCTAAAGTTACTACATCAGCCTCTAAACCATCGATTACAGCACGAGCTTGCTTACCTGAGCCGCCATGAGACTGATTTATGTTAATTGTCTGGCCAGTTTTTGATTTCCAATGGTCTTTAAAAGCTTTGTTGAATTCAACATATAATTCGCGCGTGGGATCATATGACACATTTAATATATCTTCAGCATTGGCAATATTTGCCCCTAATGTGATTATCACAATAAAAAGTAGTTTACCAAACATGTTCTAATAACCCTGTTCAACAATTAGTGTAATAATAGCGGCTTACCATCTATATTGTTTTTTTAGCAAACCAATTATCATCTTTGACGACGAATGTATTCTATCATTTTTGCTTCATTATTAAGCATATTACATGGGACATCACTTAATCTTTGAAATGCATAAGTACTCTTGGGACGAGTAGCTGGCAGCGGCTCTCCTGGCATAACTGGCAACAAAAGATCTAAACTGACTACGTCACTCTTATCGTAAGTTTCTAATAAACGCACTCTTTCACGACCAGATTGATACATTCCTGAAATATCAGTACGAACAAAACAACTATGACCGCCTAAATTTACAATAACGCTGGTGCCATCTTTAAGTTCAAAATTATAGGTTATCTCTTTGCCATCGCGACGTTCAACAATACGATAAGTACCAGCAACTGCATCTTTGATACGTGCACCGCTATGTCCAACTAAAGATAGTGTTGCCGAACTGCGTCCATCAATCGTAACTTCTGTACGTCTATCGCTACCATTCCAAATAAATAATTCACCACTACCAAATATAATTTTGCTACATGAAGTAGTGGCGATGAGAAAAAAAACCGCGAATAAAAAACTTCGCATACTCCACCTCCAAAAAAACATTAAACAACCTTTTATTAATGCTTAATAAAAAAACCTCTAAGCTGTAAAAATGAAAAGAATAATATGTGATGTAATGCCAATTACAACAAATAATATAAAATATAAAACCGCATATGCCGCTGAAAAAACGGCTAATATTGGAGCACAAGCTTCGCGTTTTACACCTAAAACAGTAAATGCACGATAGGCAATGAAAGCACCATAAAGAGCTAAAATGAAAACGAATAGCCGTGAAACAAAAAACAGGGATAATGGTGCTGTATCCGGTACCAAAAATAACGCACCAGAAAGCCATAGAGGTAGCGATGCAAAACCGGTAATTAATAAAGCCTCACGTTCGCGAATTTGAGTCTGAAATTGATGCACCATTGTCGGTAATATTGCCCCAAGTATTAACCAAACCCCTGCCTGCAATATAAAACTGCTGATAGCGAGAATGATTGCCGTAGTAGGTGCATCTAAAATAAGCGAACGCAAAAAAACAGTTATCGGTCTTATAGCTAATGGAGGAATAAAATAAGTATATATTTCACGTAGAAATATACGACTTGGCTGCAAATGCAAATGAAGAAAATCATCAGGAGAACGCAAAAAAACTATTAACTGACGCCAATGCTTAATGGTTTCAGTTATTTTGTTTTGCCAAATAGCCATAGCTCTTTTGCCAGCGTTCCTTTAAGATTTAACAAAATAAATTTAATGTTTTGCCTTTCGTCTCATTAGTAGCGACAGTCGCAAATCTAATTGCTGCTGGCAAGGTTATTTTAGGGGGTGTCCCTAGTAACGATTGTCATCTTATAGCAATTTCCTCTTGAATTGATCTGCTGCGACGCTACATACCTACCTACAAATGGCGGCCTCGTCCTTAAAGCTGCTCGAAATATGTCTACTATTCCTGCGCTGCTCACTCCTCAGGCGCCATTTTCGGCGACGGTCTGTCGCGTCTCGCGACAATCACTTTAAGAGGCAACTGCTTAAGTTTAATCATGAGCACATTTTTAAATAAATCGAGCTATTTGCGCTGCGCGCAAAAAAAACAAAAATTCAATGTTACTTTTAGCTAAGAATTAGGTGGGTGCTTTGATCGCCTCACGCTAAGCTAGCTTCAGAGTCGATCAGATTAAGAAATCTACTGTAGGCATAAGCAGAAGGAATTGCCTTGCTACCATAATGAGGGTCAAAGCCGCAAAGTTGACGTAACTCACCATTACGCCATAGCTCGCGTAATAAA
>JAFGEK010000066.1 GCA_016931625.1 Deltaproteobacteria bacterium
ATCCCCCCAGTGTAAGGTAGTTGCTACAGCTATAAAGCAATTCTGATGCCAATGTTGGTGATTAAAAAAGATTTGTAAAATCAAGTAACTATTTGTTTGAGCTATGTTTGAGAACTAGTAGTGTCGCATTTTGCGACACTTTTTTTAACGTTTGACACCGTAATTGGCCGTAATTGCGGACACCATAATTGCGTAATTGCCTTAAATATGGACACCTTAAATGTGCTAATGCGAACATTTATCGTGGCGCTTATATAATATTCACTTCACCCTCTTGATGAATACTTCTTTTCGTGACAGCATCGCCACCGCAATTTAGATTTGCCTAGCCACAATTATTTTTTAAGTAGCTAGATTTATTGAAGAAGCAGCAGAAACAGAAGTATTAGTGAAGGCTATGATTGAAATGGATGTGTAGTTGTAAAGACGTAACTTGCCACGAAGGAGCACAACATGAAAGTAAAAAGCTTTTGCAGTGCCTTATTATTTATCGTTGGCCTTGGCTTATTATTAAGCAGCTGTAAAAAACAATCTACAGAAATTAGCGAGTCTGAGGTTAAAGATACTCCAACAACCGAAACAGCAGAAGCAAAAGAAGCCCCCGCTGCAGCAGCAAAATTAATTCTCACTGACGAAAAACCAACAGGTACCTTAGAAATCTATTCCTGGTGGGCTGGCGATGAAGGACCAGCGCTTGAAGCACTTATTGATCTTTATAAAAAACAAAATCCAGAGGTAAAAGTCGTTAACGCAACAGTAACTGGCGGTTCAGGTGTTAACGCAAGAGCTGTATTAAAAACCAGAATGCTTGGTGGTGATCCCCCGGATTCTTTCCAAATACATGCTGGACAAGAACTAATCGGTACTTGGGTAGCTGCGGAAAGAATGATTGATCTTACTCCACTTTATGAAGCAGAAGGCTGGAAGGAAAAATTCCCGCAAGATATGCTTAAATTACTGGGTACTAAAGATGGGATCTGGTCAGTACCGGTAAATATTCATCGCTCAAATGTAATGTGGTATATACCTAAAAATTTAAAAAAATGGGGGGTAGAAGTTCCTAAGACTTGGGATGATTTCTTTAAGATCGCCAAAAAACTCAAGAAGAAAGGTATTACTCCATTAGCTCTCGGTGAAAACTGGACGGTTAATCATCTATGGGAATCAGTTGCTTTAGGTGTGCTTGGGCCAGAGAAATGGGAACAACTATGGGACGGCTCTCTTTCTTTCTCAAGTCCTGAAGCAATTAATGTTTGGAAAGTATTTAGTCAAATTCTTGAGTACGTAAATAAAGACCATGATTCGCTATCTTGGCAACAAGCTACTGACCGCATGGTTAAAGGAAAAGCCGCATTCAATATTATGGGTGACTGGGCGGCTGGGTATATGAGCACTACTCTTAAACTCGAGCCAGGCAAAGGTTACGGTTGGTCTCCATCTCCTGGCAGCAATGATGTATTTATGTCACTTGCTGATAGCTTCGGATATCCCAAAGGCGCAAAAAATCCTCCTGCTTTAATTGCTTGGCTAAAACTATGCGGTTCTAAAGAAGGGCAAGATGCTTTTAATCCACTTAAGGGCTCCATCCCTTGCCGCTCTGATGCAGATATCGATAAGTACAACGATTATTCAAAATCAGCTTATAAAGATTTTCAGTCAAATAAAATCGTCGGCAGCCTTGTGCATGGTGTAGTTGCAAATGAAGGTTTCTCAAACAGCTTCTCAACAGTAATGGGAACGTATTTACAAAACAAAAACGCCGAACAAGCGGCTAGTGCTTGTGCTGATATCGCCGCAAAAAACGGAATTACTAAACAATAAACGCATATAATTTGTCAGTTAGGCCGAAATAACTTATTTTTAGAGTAATTTCGGCCTAACTTTTTTTCTACTTAACTTATGCGCGCCTCTAATAAAGAAGTTAAAATATCGATTTTGGTATTATTACCGTCGATTATTTTTTTAGCTATTTTTGTTTATGGCTTTATTGCCAATACATTTTCTATTTCGTTAACCGATTGGGGCAGTGGTAGCGGTGGTTTAAAAGAAAATCCCGTAATCAATTTTATTGGGGCGCAGAATTATAGTGAATTATTTACTGCCCCTTTTTGGTCAAAATTTAGGCAAGACTTAGTTAACGCTGTTTTTTACTGGATAGGCATTCTTGCTGGCACTATTATTCTGGGTTTCTTCATCGCTGTACTACTTGATAAGTATCCAAAAGGCGAAAGTTTTTTTCGTACGCTGTTTCTTTATCCGATGGCTCTCTCTTTTATTGTTACCGGCACCGTATGGAATTGGCTGCTGCAACCTGAAGGTGGCATAAACATGCTACCTACTTTCATTGGATTGCCTAAGATAGAATTTCAATGGCTTAATGAGTATGGCACCATTCTTAAATTCGATTGGAATCATATACCAACTATAATTACTGTTATCATTGCTATAGTTGCATTTATCTTTGCGGTGAAAAATTTTCGCAATTTTTACAGCAAACGTTTTTTGCTGCCAATGTCATTGGCATTGTTAGCTATTGCTTTTGCAATAGTATCACGATGGGGTATGACACCACTACTGCCATATGAAGAGCCTCACGGTTTTAACATTGGTATAATCGGGATTATTTTTGCTGCTATCTGGCAATATGTCGGCTACGCTATGGCGGTTTACTTAGCCGGGCTGCGTGGATTATCGCAAGACTTATACGAAGCGGCAAAAATGGATGGAGCCAGCGATGCCGCTTATTACCTTAAAATTGCCTTACCAAATTTAAATCCCATAACCCTTAGTGCAATAATTATACTTTCACATATATCATTAAAACTATTTGCATTAATATTCGCGATGTCAAAACCAGATAACCCAATAACCGGACATCCATCTGTCGATATGTTCTTAACAACCTTCAGAGGTAATAACTTTGCCATGGGTGCAGCAATGGCTAGTTTGCTTTTCCTATTAGCTTCGTTGTTTATTATTCCTTACGTAGTTTATACTTTTAAACAACGACAGCGATAAAACCATGGCTCGCAGCAGACTGCATAAAAAAAATCCCATAACTTATATAATCCTCATCGTTTTGGCGCTGATTTTTTTAGTGCCGGCATATATGACCATTATTACTGCATTTAAAGATCCGGCTGACATTAATCTTAGTACGGCTTGGATCCCACCATTAAGTCCAGACTGGGCTGCATTCATAAAAGCTGTACGAGAAATATTACCAAGCTTTGCCAATAGTCTGATTCTCACTGGGTCAGCCACCTTGCTTTCGGTTTGTCTTGGCTCAATAAATGGTTTTGTTTTTTCGAAAAAGGCATTTCGTGGTAGTGAAATCATTTTTACTTTATTTATCTTTGGTATGTTTATTCCCTATGAAATTATTCTCATTCCATTGTTTCAAATATTAAGTAAGGTAGGTCTTTACGGAGGTCTCGCTGGGTTAATCGGTACTCACATCATCTATGGTATACCAATAGTTACTTTGCTTTTTCGTAACTATTATGATCAAATTGACGATGCCTTAGTAGAAGCTGCCAACATGGACGGTACAGGATATTTTAGTTTATATTTTCGTATATTTTTGCCACTTTCAGCTCCTTGTTTTGTCGTTGGCGGTATTTGGCAATTTACCCAGATATGGAATGAGTTTTTATGGGGTATTACACTTACCACTGAGTCCACCCAACCCATAACCGTCAAACTCTCAAAACTCGCTGGTGGCGAGGCAGTTAAATGGAATGAACCGATGGCTGGCGCGATAATTGCGGCTATTCCGGTAGTACTAATCATGCTGTTTCTTGGCAAATATTTTATTCGTGGATTACTTGCTGGTTCAGTAAAGCAATAATTTATGCCTCGCTTACGGCGCTAGCGCATTAGAAATATAAAAGTGTATTTTGTATACTGAATTCTGTCTCTGCGAATACTTGATTAGTTAAAAATATTTATGGAGAGATACGTGCAAGACTTATTTCAGGTTAAAGATATTTTAGCACAACGTTTTACCGGCGATGATAAAATCGTGACGGTAGTTGCACCAGGGCGGGTTAATCTCATCGGTGAGCACACTGACTACAACGATGGATTCGTATTGCCTATGGCTATCGATATGCAAACTTCAGTGGCCGCACGTTTGCGAAATGATAACCTCATCAGGATATATTCTGTAGCGTTCAATGAGACTATATCTTTTTCGTTAGATCGAATGGGAAAAAAACAAAATCCGCCATGGAGTAATATTCCACGTGGTATACTATGGGCGCTTATTTGCGAAGGCATTAAACTTCGTGGTTGTGATTTGGTGATAGGCACCGGTGTTCCTGTTGGGGCAGGGCTTAGTTCTTCTGCCGCGGTAGAGGTAGGAATTAGTACGGCAATTTTATCGTTAATCAATTTTGCAATGGCTCCTGCACGCTTGGCAAAAATTTGTCAGCGAGCTGAAAACGACTTTGTTGGCACCCAATGTGGCATTATGGATCAGTTTATCATTGCTGCCGGTAAAAAGGGGCAGGCGTTGTATCTTGACTGCCGTAGCCTTGATTTTCAACACATTCCTTTGATGTTGGGTGATTATCGCTTTGTAATTTGCCACAGTGGTGTCAAACGCAGTCTTGTCACGGCTGGCTACAATGAGAGACGTTTCGAGTGTGAACAAGGTACGCACATTCTGCAAAAGCGACTAAAAAATATTTTAGC
Source organism: Deltaproteobacteria bacterium (assembly GCA_016931625.1). Lineage (NCBI taxonomy): Bacteria > Pseudomonadati > Myxococcota > Myxococcia > Deltaproteobacteria bacterium. The sequence continues at coordinate 4,699 of JAFGEK010000066.1, forward strand.
ACTACGTGATGTAAGCATCGAACAACTCGAAAAATATCAGAGCGAAATGCCTGAACACATCTATCGACGATGTCGACATGTGATTAATGAAAATAACCTTGTGCAACAAAGTGTAGCAGCTCTGCGGGTTGGTAACCTTCATCGTTTTGGTGAATTGATGATTGCATCACATTACTCGCAACGTGACAACTTTGAAGTAAGTTGTGCAGAGGTTGATTTGCTGGTTGATTTGGCGCTTGGAATTAAAGGTGTGCTTGGCGCACGTTTAACAGGTGGCGGCTTTGGTGGATGCACTATTAATCTTGTTGCCAGTGAGTCCGTTGCGACATTCAAGCATATGGTAGCAAGCGAGTATGAAAGGCGTACGAATATAAAACCCCAATTTTATACGACCAGTGCAGCACAGGGTGTTCACTGTCTGAGTATGGGTGACAGTGGCAGTTTTGCCGAAGGTGCCAGACACCATTAGTTGGGACACCAATATTTTGGAATTGGAGATATTAGGGGTAAGGAGACCAAAGAGTTAGAAATGAAAACGATATACCAATGTAGTGAAATATAATACATTACACCCGATCATGTCTCAATATGCATACATGTTTTGGTTGGATATTATTGCTAACCTTTGGGTTAATTCTAATGAAACTGAAGGAGATGCAATAGATAACGATGCAAATGGTTATATAGATGATTATAAAGGATATAATTTTATAGACGCTGCGGGTACGTTGGTAGATGATACTGGTCATGGTACTCATGTGGCAGGTATTATTGCAGCTACAGGCAATAATGATATTGGTATCATTGGTGTTGCACCTCATGCTAAAATTATGCCCCTGCGTGCATGCAGTGTTGCAGGGTGTCCAGTCGATCTTATAGTACAAGCTTTACAGTACGCCACAAATAATGGCGCTGATATTATTAACTGTTCTTTTGGTGGCATTAGCGAAAGTAAATTACTAAATGATGCAGTTACTAGTGTTATTAATCAAGGCGTCATAGTTATAGCGGCTGCTGGTAACGATAGCTAAGATGCTTATCGAGTGAGTCCAGCTAATATAGATGGAGTTATTACTGTCGGGGCATCAATTAAAAATGGTGAACGTGTTTGGTATTCGAATCTCGGTGGTCGTGTTGATGTATTAGCTCCTGGTGGCACATCAGTGCTTTCGTTATTGGCGGCAGATTCAATATTTTCTCAAGACACTGAGAATATTGTTGGTGATGCTAATGGCAACGCTCAGTATTACATAAAAAATGGTACAAGTATGGCAGCACCAATAGTATCAGGTGTGGCGGCGCTGCTTTTACAAAAATGGCCTCAATTAACTAGCGAACAGCTACGCATTATTTTGCATAACTATGGCGCAAACAAACAAGAGTGGTCAAATGACGATTCTTTCGCGGTTCTTGAAAATATAGCAGTTATGTTTGAGTCAACTATACAACCCGCCAAATTGCATGCATTTATCACAAAACCATCATATTTAGCTGCAGCGCCAAATAATTATATACATGATAATGGTTCGATAGAAGTTTTTGGTATAGCAAGCGGCGAAGATTTTGCTGGTTACGACATAGCTACTGCGACGGTTGAAGATTATCTTAACGATACGCCGAATTTTGTTGTGCGCATGCAGGGGACAGCACGAGCAGAGCAAGAAAATCGTCTTGCAGTTTTAGATAGTGGGTTAGGTATTAACGGGGCTGCATTATTTATAAGATTACGGGTGTTTTCTACAAACGGGCAATATGTGGATGCTATTCGTGCACTATTCGTAGATACAACTTTATCACCCGGATGGCCGCGACAGAATTCAGGTATTGGTTATCGTGCTGATTCAGGCTTTTCACAACAAACCCCAATCACTGTTGGTGATTTAGATGGTGATGAAATCAATAAAGAAATCATTATCAGTGCACCAGTAAAACCCGGCTATCCTAGTCTTATAGCTATCAATCATGATGGTAGTTTGGTTAATGGTTTTCCTGCTGGTGTTATTTTAAATAATAATGAGTATTGTATGCAGTCGAGCATCTATCCTCCCGCGATTACTGACCTTGAAAACGACGGTGAGCTTGATATTGTTTGGTCTACTACTATGTTGGGTGGGCCAACGTATCTTGTTGCGGTTAATTCGCATGGTGTATTAAAAAACGGTTATCCGATTATAGTAGACAACAGCCAAAGAGATTTAGCTTTTGCACCTGTGATTGTTGATATAGATGGAGATTTAAAAAGATGTCAATGATACCTAAGAAAACAGGAAGGATTGCCATGGCACCCTTATCCATGGCAACGGCCATCGTCGTATCGAAGACTTGGAGTGCCGCATCGGCAAAAAAGAGCTAGGCGAGTGGCTGTGGCCTGAACCTAATCGCTAAAACTCCAAACGCTATACCCAACAATATCGTGCGACTGGCGAACATTAGCGCGAGAGCAGATTAAAAATCCATCGTGCCGACTGTAAATGTTTCTTTAGCTTCAGTAAGTCGCAAGGTAATAGTCTTGCGTTTCTCATTTGCTCGACCATAGTTGGTGAACAAATCGAGCTGTAAAGTTACCGCACCCGTGAGTGACTGGGCTCTGCTACCAAAAAAGTTGGTCTCGATTTTGTAAGTGCCATGCATGGCTTTTTTCAAAACATACTCTTCTGGACCGTAACCTTGAGTAAAGTCTCGCGATACCAACCCACCAATAGTAGTTTGGTTATGGCCATAATAGGCCTTTTCGCCAGAAGGTTCGATTACCCACAAGTCAATATCGGTAAGATCAGTATCCCATGAAAGCGAAATGCGTACATCGAGATCAAGGAGTTTAACCAAGCGCGGGTCAATAGGAATAATTTTAATACCCTTAGCTTTGGCTTTAGGAATGATACGGTTTAGTTCCATAAGCGCTATAAGTTCTATTTCTTCAAAGCGATCCCAACGATTCATTACCACATGTGCTAGTAATTCCATAGAACGCTTAAACTTATTTTGATCGGCAAGCACTAAAGCAAGGTCACGGTAAGATTGTGGTTCTTCGGGACGAAGGCGTAAAACCTCTTCGAGAACCATAGCAGCAAGATCAAGATAACCAAGTTGGCGAAGTTTGTATGCAAGTGCACGTAAAAGTGCCGCATCATCTATTTGTAATTCTGATACATTAGATAGAATCTGTAAACTAAGAGCCTTGTCATGCATTTGTGCAAAAAAGTCGGCGCAATCAAGAAAGAATGCAGGCGAAGTGCCAAAAATTTGCTTTTGTTCAAGGTAAGTTTGGTAGCGTTGTGCTTTAGTTACCGATTTTAGTTTTTTAAGATAGGGAGTATCTGGTGACCATGGTTGGATCTCTATAGTTGGCTCATTTTGACCCTGTTCCATATCAGTAGGTTTTTTGCTTGTTTTATCTTTTTTTTCAGTAGGTTTGGGAGTAGCGCTTTCTGCAATTTTTTCTTCTTCAGCAGGGGGAGCGCTTGGGGCTGGCATTGGTGCAGACATCGTTTCAACAGGCGCATCGAGTGAGAGATCATCCGAGCCATTACGACGACTTCTGGCCGCACTCTTTTGGCTAGATTCTTCAATATATCTAAAATTTGGTGGATATCTGAACTTCATATTCCACCAAGCAACTCGCCGCTCCCACATACTTAATATATTTGCCAGCTTATCAGCATTTTCACGTTGTTTTTGTTCTTGGCGTTCGGTCATGACCCGATCCCATTGTGTCCGCATATCGGCGAGCATTTCTGGGGGTCGAATATTATGTTCGATATATTGATTAAGGCTTTCAAGCACAATCAATGAGGTTGCCGGAGTTACGAGATTATACTTTTGACCGATATTAAGTAAGGCTTGATGGTTTTGTTCAGGTAACACCGCAAGTTCGTTAACTTTTTGTTGCGCCCAAAAACGCGCCACTATATCACCATAGCTCGAATTTCTGGTGCTAAGGCTATAGTGTAACCGTTGTTGTTTGACTCCTTGTATGCCAAGATCAACAACTAGTTCCGCAGTTGGGCTTAAAAGCTTGCCTGTAATTAATAATTGTTGATGTACTGGTTGCCCAACTTGCGGAAATACTTGTTCGACCTTGCCCGTAGTACAGGTTATGGACATTACTGACAAACTTGCTCCCCCTAGAGCGGCTACTGCTTGTGCCGGTGTGGTACTAGCAAGATTGAAAAAATCACCACCGGATTGTTGCGCAAGCCATCGCAAATAAAGGGAGTTAAGGGTTAAGTCATCACTAAAGGCAAAGAGTGGCGCTTTAAACCCTTTGGCTTGTGCTAAACCAAAGTTTGATAAGCCATCTGAAAATAGCAGGTAGAGGTCAGAAATTTTATCGCTACTTGCTGGTGATATAGAACCAAGTTGGGTTCCGCCATCGTAGGTGGTGTTGCGTAACTCATTAACAAGTTTTTCGGCTTTACCATTAATTATAGTAAATATTTTTATCGGCCGAGTGATATTAGCAAATGTAATTAGCTTAACGACAATCGGTCTGCTATTAAAACGAGCAAAGAAGGCGGCTAGTACATCAAGTTCTTTTTGGTGATTGCTTTGGGCGCGTGAGTTAGAAGCATCCCATAATATTGTTACAAGCCCTGGTTGTTTAGGTTTTACACTAGCTGTTGTTGATGCTGTTGGTAGTTTATCATTTACCAAAAAGTGGGTTTCAGCATTTGGTGTACGCTCAATTGTTACTTGCCTTCCATATTTATCAGCGTAGGTCAAAGTAAGCTGACCAACTAAGGCTTTATTATTAATAGTTGTTTTGGCAGCATAGCCATTCTCGGTCTTATAGAAAGGAAGCTTTTTTAATCCAGGTAGCTTAACACTAGGGGTACTGTTGCTACCGTCAGTGATTATATTAAGTAAAAATTGTGCTAGTTTGTTTTTATAATTTAAAGGTACGGTATATTTAAGAGTACTGGTTTCATAATCGAGGTTGGCAACGTATTTGACCATTAAGGTACGACAACCGTTTGCAGGTATCGGATAAACACGGGTTTTAAAGTTATTGCCTTTAGCCCATTCTACTAGACCAGGATCTATGCCTTTACGGACTTCTTTTTCAAAAACAACCTGACCTTTTTCTTTTTCGACTATAACTCCGTCTACAAGCAAACCATTCACATCAAGGCCATAACCACTAAGGGTAGCGCCATCAGGTAAAGGAAAATATAGATTACCCTCAAGGACACGCCCAAAGGGATTGCAGAAGGTCATGGTAGTCGTAGTTTCTGCTAACATGCCCACGACGTTAATTTGCATGTCGACATTTTTAAGTTGCAGAGACTCCGGCTTGGCGTCTTTTCTTAAAACGAGGACGGTTGGAGTAATATTTTGAGCGAATCCAGTGCCAGAGAACAAAAGAATAGAACAAAAGAATAAGAAAGGCGCTAAATAATTTACGCATTGAATAACTCCGTATGAGTTACAAAAGAGTACATCGTAAGCGGGCGCTGAATGCAAGTAATGAATAAGAAAATCCTTTTTTACATTAGTTTTTTTAAATATTTTTTAGCAAATTCAATTGCTCGTGTTGCCGCAGTATCAATAGCTGTTTTAAGATAGTGGCTTGGTTGTTCAGAGAAAATGGTATCATTAGTGATCTGAATTGCGATGATATGTACTGTTTTTGGCATATGATATCCCAGCTCAGCACCAAGTGTTAGAGCAGTGGGCAAATCGATTTGATGTCCAGAAACGAGATGTGAAGATCGCTTCAGTGTATCACTTGATAGTTCAACAATAGTGCCAGGTATGCTATCCGGCAGTTTTATCGCATCAATGATTATTGCAATATTATAACCGGCCAGGATATCGATTAACGTAAAACCACCGATTTCAGCCTCTTGTATTTCAATTTTATTTTTTATATCTGGCTGCTTTGCAAGCATAGCACTAGCAGTGCGTGAAGCATAAATTCCAACGCCATCATCACAAACTAGAGTATTGCCTAATCCTAGGATTAATATACGTTTTACAGACATAGTAGAATAAGCATATAGACCAAGTCTTGAAGATTGTGCCAAATAATTGTTATCGCTATGTGACATTTATACCACAAAGGTTATTTTTGTAAAAAAACGAGGCGTTAGGTAATGGTGCGAATTATTTGTATTGAAGATGAAGAAGACCTGCAAAAGATTTTATCATATAATCTCAAACAAGCCGGTCATGATGTTTGGGTGGCTGCTACAGGGCAAGAAGGTTTAAAATTAGCCTCAGAAAAAACGCCCGCTTTAGTTTTACTTGATTTAATGTTACCAGATATCTCTGGAAATGAAATTTGTAAAACACTTAAACGTCAGCCCAAAACTGCTGAAATTCCAATTATTATGCTGACAGCAAAAGGTGAAGAAATAGACCGTATAGTAGGTTTTGAATTGGGAGTAGACGACTATGTAGTAAAGCCATTTAGTATTCGCGAGTTGATGTTGCGTATAGATGTTATTTTACGACGCAATAAAAAAGAAGTGGTTTTACACAAAGAGTTTGTATTTGGTGTTTTACGCGTTGATCTTGATGCTCATCGAGTTTTTGTTAATGAGCAAGAAATATTGCTTACCACTCTTGAGCGAAAACTTTTAATTACCCTTTTTAGCCGTAAAAATCGAGTACAAGAAAGATCTGTGTTATTAGAAGATGTCTGGGGTATTGAAGCTGATATTACTACAAGAACTATTGATACTCATGTAAAACGTTTACGAGAGAAGCTTGGTAAAGCTGGTGATTATATCGAAACCATTCGTGGAGTTGGGTATCGCTTTGCGGAGCATCCTTAAATAAGGGTAAGAGATTGAAGCTTGGAATACGCGCGAAGCTTTTTCTTTTTTCATTAGGTTTTATTGCAATCTCATTGATTGTATCAGACGTCTATTTATCAAATTCGCTTAAAAATTATCTTGAAAGTCAAATACAGAACGATTTGCTTGTGCGTTTAGAGCTAGTACAACATGTGGTTACTAGCAAAGTGTTAACTAACGCGGTGATACAAAAAGAGACAAAGACGTGGGATAGTATTGCTGATGAGTTGGGTAAATTAGCCCAAGCTCGGGTAACGATAATTAACAACACTGGCATTGTGTTAGGCGATTCAGAAATACCGATTGCACAAATTGCAACTATGGAAAATCACGATAAACGTCCTGAAATTATTACTGCCTTAAACAATAAGTATGGGGTCAGTTCACGCTACAGCACTACAATTAAAAGTCGATTGCTATATGTAGCTAAAACGTTTGCAATAAATCAAACAGATAAAGGATTTGTACGTCTTGCTTTACCATTGATTGAAATCGATGCATCAATTGCGGCGTTACGACGGTTGTTACTTTGGGCCTCTTTGTTAACGCTTATTGTTGCTATTGTTTTATCGGCAGGGGCAACGCAACTCGCCTCACGTAGCGTTCGTGCCTTAACAACAACCGCCAAAAAAATGGCCGCTGGTGATTTATCAGCTCGTACTAATATTACTGGCCACGATGAACTTGCCGCCTTAGGGTATGCTCTTACAGAGTTAGCAACTAATCTTTCGCGGTCCCTTACTGATTTACGTTCAGAACGTGATCTTCAAAGTGGCATTTTAACGGGAATGCGTGAGGGAATATTATTAATTGATAAAAAAGGCGCTATTGCACTTACCAATCCAGCTTTTCGTGAAATGTTTCTAATAAGTAAAGATAGCGAAGGTAAGCCACTGCTTGATGCTATACGTCATGCCGAACTCAAATCATTTTTAGATCATGCTGCACAAGCACAAGCAGCAATAACTGGTGAGATTTCGGCAGCAGGTCTAAAGCCGCGACGTTTGTTGTTACATGCTGCAAAGGTAGGTTTTAATGATGATTTACTTTGTGTGTTTTTCGATGTAACCGATATTCGTCGTCTCGAATCATTACGCAAAAATTTTGTAGCTAATGTTTCGCACGAGTTGCGTACACCGGTTGCCTGTGTGCGTTCTGCTCTTGAGACACTGCAGTATGCTATTAATAATGATCCCAAAGCTACGGCAGATTTTATCGAAATAATAGAACGCAATACTGAAAGACTACACCATCTTATTGAAGATTTACTTGATTTATCACATATTGAATCGCAACAATTTTCGCTTAATTTTGAGTCGGTCGCGTTAATATCCACATTGCAAAAAACGATTGGGTTTTTTGCTAATCAAATTGACAGTAAGAACATAAAAATAACTACCGATATCCCAGAAAATTTACCAATGTTACGCGCTGACCATCGTGCGCTTGAACAAGCGTTATCTAATCTCATAGATAATGCAATTAAATATTGCCCGTCTAATAGTGAGATTTCTATTAGCGCTGCAATAATCGAAAAAAATATTCGTATAACTATTGCCGATAACGGTCCTGGGATTGAGGCGAAACATTTACCGCGCCTCTTTGAACGATTTTATCGTGTTGATACGGGTAGGTCTCGTGAGCTTGGTGGTACTGGTTTAGGGTTATCAATAGTCAAACATCTAATTGAAGCAATGGGAGGTAAAATATTAGTTGAGAGTATAGTAGGCAAAGGGACCAAATTTGAATTATTAATACCTTTAATATAGAATTTTGTTGTTACAGAACTCACCTAATTTTCACAATTTTGTCATAAATTTGTAACAAGTGCACGATATAAAGCTAGCAGACATTTATTTAAGGAGTTAGCAAATGACTTTGCGTGCATTGTTAATATCAGTTTTATTAAATAGTTGGTCAACGATCCGCAAACTAATAGTGGCAAGGATGAATTTTGGCACTACGATATTGGTTTAAATTGGTATATCCAAAAAAATGAGACCAAAATGCAGCTAAATTATTATCGTTTTCAGTATGATGATGCAGAAGCAGAAGACCAAGTAATATTAATGGCGCAAGTGGCTTTTTAAGGTTTGCCCTTTTTAATTTGAGCGTATTATCTAAAAATAGCTAAATCTTTTGTTGATAGTTGCCATATCTGATATGCACAATTTAAGTAATTATTTAATTACGTGCAGATATGGCAACTGAAAGATTTGGCGATCCCGTTTTAACACCACCTGAGCTTGCTCCGCGGGCAATTGGTGCCAAACCGCTAAAAAAATCCCACATTAAATGGCTATGGGGCATTATAGGTTGTACTCCGGTATTGCTGGCTTCAATGGCTACAAATCTTAATCCGATAGGTACGTTAATCGCGACATTTATGGGTCTAATAGGCGCTCTTATACTTGCCTTATTGTTAAGTCGTTCGGCATTTTTTTTAGGAATAGGCAGCATACCACAAACTCGCGCTGCATTTGGAACTCGTGGCGCAGCTTTAGCCTTGTGGTTACGCATTGTTATTACTATTGCATTTTTTAGTGTATGGTTTGCAACAATAGCTTCATGGGTAGAACGATTAATAAATGCGTTAAAATTTGTATTGCCCTCATTTATCACTAAAATTCATTTTGATATAGCCGTACTAGCTGGGGTGTTCTGCTACATTTTTATAATTATATTTAGTAGTTATATAGTCGCCTGTCGTAACACGCAACAGCTCGCTAAAATAGTTCGGGTGCTAATACCCATGGGATTAACGCTAGCCGTCTTGCTTGCGGTATATGCGATTTATGTCGTCGGCATTAAAATAGTGACTACATTATCATGTACTTTCCCATCGACAAGTGAGCTGGCAGATGCCAGTGCCGGAATTATTGCATTAGCATTACCGGGAATATTGATCGTAAACGACTGGTTGCGTTTTCAGCGCGGCGCCTCAGTGCGGCAAGAGGTCAGAAGAGGTATTTTTAACTTTTTTTTTATGGCGTTTTTATTGTTATTAACACGTTTGATTTGGGCTCAAGCTTCTATACAAATACGTGGTTACGCCAGTGGTCATCCCATTCCTGACATCGGTGCGTTTGGCGGGATAATTGCGGCTAGTGCGGCGTTATTATTAATTGCATTATTTAGTATCGGTTTTATCTCTCTTATTGGTTTGCAAGGCACAGCTTTTGCACTGCTTGGTATTTGGCCGTATCCAAGACGGATGCGGTTTTTAATTTCAAGCATAGCTGTTGTTATGCTTACTTTAGCTGTGTTAGATTGGCATTTATTGCCAGTAGATTTACTTAAACCATCTCTACTGGGCAGCCTGTTAGCTGGTTTAGTTGGTATATTGTTGGCTGATGAATTACTACGTCGTGGCAGGACTAACACCGAAGAATTATTTCTATTTAAAAGTACATATTGGCCATTTGCCAGTATAGCGATTGCTGCAGTAACCGCATTAATTGCTGCAACATTATCGCATCCACTGATTCTGGGTTATCTTCATTGGTTTTCAATCGCACAAATTATTAATAGGTTTGGTGGTAATAATAATGCAGGTGTTATGCTGCGAGGTTTGACTATTGGAGCGCTAAGTTATTTAGTATTATTACCGTTAGAGCATGGTGCATATCGTTTCATTGTATTGTTAAAACAAATTCGCCGGGGCCTGAAAAATAGACGCATAGCTAAAGCCAATCAATTTGAATTTTCTGCAAGTAATGATCGTACAAATCCGCATTTTATATATAAACCACAAGCTACCGTAGATAAAGATAAGCAATCGCAATAATATTTTGTAATTAAAACAATTCGTTAAGTTACGATTTGAGTTAATATCAAAATGCTGTCATTTTAATAATGGCTTACTGTAAATAAGTCTTTTTTCGTTAGTCATAGTGAATTCACAAATTTGTCACAGCATTGTCACAAACAAAGCGTAAATCATTAAATATATCGATACCAAAGGGATTGAACTATGCGAATTTTAAAAAATGTTGTCTTAACAGCAATTGTGGTTTTAGTTTTTGGATGTACATCCAATACTAAAGTTAGTTCTACGGACTCTGCTGGTGATGAAAGTATAGATATTCACGGCGCTGGAGCTACTTTTCCTTACCCGCTATATTCAAAATGGATGGATGAGTACCATAAAATAGATCCTCGTGTACGTATAAACTATCAATCTATCGGTTCTGGTGGTGGTATCCGCCAAATAACTGAACGCACTGTTGATTTTGGTGCAACTGATGCGGCAATGAAAGAAAGCGAATTAGCCAAACTTGCTAAACCGATATTTCATTTACCCATGACTTTAGGTGCGGTAGTCGTTACCTATAATTTACCAGGCATCAAATCGCTTAAACTAACACCAGAATTAATTGCTGGTATATTCCTTGGTGAAATTACCAAATGGAATGATAAACGTATAATAACCGTAAACCAAGACATTGCTTTGCCTGATCAAGCGATAGCGGTGGTCTCACGCTCTGATGGTAGCGGCACGACAGCAGTGTTCACACAATACTTAGCTAAAATTAGCCAAACTTGGAAAGAAAAGGTAGGCGAGGGTAAAAGTGTTAAATTTCCTGTTGGTCTTGGGGCTAAAGGCAATGAAGGCGTTGCTGGGCAAGTAAAAACTAGCCCAGGCAATATTGGCTATGTTGAACTTGCTTATGCCATCCAAACTGGACTGCCATACGCTACTATCAAAAATAAAGCTGGTAGTTTTGTTCAGCCAACTCTTGAAAGTATTACTGCAGCTGCTGCTGGATCAGGAGATGCTACTCAATTACCTGAAGATTTACGTATGTCAATTGTTGATGCAGAAGGCAAAGATGCTTATCCGATCGCAGCTTTTACATATATTCTAGTTTATGAAGAGCAAGCTGCTGCTGTTAAAGGAAAAGCCTTAGTGCAATTTCTATGGTGGGCTATTCATGAAGGCCAAAAATTGGCTCCACCTTTGCATTATGCCCCGTTACCACAAGCTGTAGTTACAAAAGTCGAAACAAAACTTAAATCTTTGCATGATACGGCAGGTAAATCGCTGCTTTAAAATATGAAACTATTACAGGATATAACTACAAAGGTCGCTGCTTTTAATATTAGCCGTGGTTCACAAAACGGTGAAGTTAATCGCGGCGACCGTATTTTTCGTTTTATTACCGCGAGCTTTGCCGCTTTAATTGTTTTAATGCTTGGCGCTATGGCTCTGCAAATGCTGCGTGCATCTGCGCCAGCTATACGTGAATTTGGCTTAGGTTTTGTGGTTAGCCGTGATTGGGACCCAGTTCGTGATTTATTTGGTGCCTTACCATTTATTTTTGGTACTGTTGTTTCATCGATATTAGCTTTAATCATTGCCGTGCCTATTTCATTAGGCATCGCAATTTATCTCTCAGAATTATCCCCAAGTATGGTGCGTAAACCATTAGGTTTTATCGTTGAATTGTTAGCCGCAATACCTAGTGTTGTTTACGGCTTGTGGGGTATATTTGTTTTAGCTCCCTTGCTTCGTGATGATATTGAACCTGGTTTATTACCGATTTTTGGTGGAGCGGCTCGCGGTTTTGACATGCTTGCTGGTGGGTTAATACTAGCGATTATGGTTTTACCAACCATTACTTCAGTTAGTCGTGAAGTAATGCGCGCGGTTCCAAAAACTTTACGCGAAGGTGCTTTAGCTCTTGGGGCTACACGTTTTGAAACAGTATATACAGCGGTACTACCTACCGCGTATTCGGGGATTATCGGAGCAGTCATTCTTGGGCTTGGCAGAGCACTTGGAGAAACAATGGCAGTTACCATGGTAATTGGCAATCGTGCTGAAATATCAACATCAATTTTAGATCCAGCATATACTATGGCTAGTGTGATTGCTAATGAATATACTGAAGCGACTGGCGACCTGCATTTGGCGGCATTGTCAGAAATTGCTCTTTTGCTTTTTGCTGTGACTGTAATCTTAAATATTGCCGCACGATTGCTGGTGTGGCGAGTCAAGCGCATGCCTAGTGGTTAGGAGATATCGTAAATATGGATTCATATCGACGTCGCCGCTATATAGATAAAATTGCGCGAGGCGCGTGCATTGTAGCTTTATTACTTGCTTTGACACCTTTAGTAAGTCTACTAATTTATGTTGCTAGTAAAGGACTTGGTGGGATTTCTTTAGAGTTTTTTACTGAATTACCTAAACCTGTAGGTGAGCTTGGTGGTGGTTTTGCTAATGCGATAATTGGTACATTAGTATTAGTAGGGATTGCAACAGCAATTAGTTTACCACTTGGCGTATTGGCGGGTGTTTATTTATCAGAATTTGGCGGCAGTACTTTTACCAAGATTGTACGTTTTAGTGCGGATGTTATGTCAGGTGTACCTTCTATTGCGGTAGGTGTTTTTATTTATACACTAATCGTTGTAGCGATGCGACAGTTCTCTGCTTTTGCTGGTGGTTTAGCTCTTAGCATCATTATGTTGCCAACAATTACGCGTACAACTGAAGAACTTATCAGATTAGTGCCAAATTCTTTGCGTGAAGCTGGTTTAGCTCTTGGAATGCCCAAATGGCGGGTTATTGTTCGCATTGTTTTACGTACTGGGGCTCCAGGAATTGTAACTGGTGTAATGCTAGCTATTGCTCGGGCTGCTGGTGAGACGGCACCACTATTATTTACTGCTTTAAATAATCGTTTTTGGTCGATTAGTTTAGCTAAACCAATCGCGTCATTGCCTGTGCAAATTTATACTTACGCCGTTTCACCTTTTGAAGATTGGCATAAGCAGGCATGGACCGCAGCACTTGTATTGGTGGTAATGGTGTTAGTGCTAAATATTGGCGCGCGGATCATTACCTATACGCGTGGAGGTAATTAAGTGAAATCCGATTTAGAGATTCGGTTGCCATTATTGATGCGACACGCACAGAAAGCAATTGCAGAATCAGCAATTAGTAACAATACAATTATTGCTAATCCAGAGACAAATAATATTCAAAAAATGCAAATTGAAAATTTGTATGCATGGTTTGGAAAATCTGAAGCAATAAAAGGCATTTCATTAGCTATTGCAAAAAATCAAGTTACGGCAATTATTGGCCCGTCTGGATGTGGCAAATCTACATTACTTCGATGTCTAAACCGCATGCACGAAGTTACTGAAGGTGCTTATGCTAGCGGTAAGGTTTTACTTGATAATGAAGATATTTATCGACGTGACATTGATCCCGTATCAGTACGTCGTCGTGTTGGTATGGTATTTCAAAGACCAAATCCGTTTCCGACTATGTCAATTCGGGATAATGTTTTAGCTGGTCTTAAACTTAATGGTGTTCGTACAAAAAATGATGACGAATTAGTTGAGAAAGCGTTGACTCAAGCTGCTCTCTGGTATGAGGTTAAAGATTCATTAGGACGTTCGGGTGCCAGTTTATCGGGTGGTCAACAACAACGTTTATGCATAGCGCGCTCTTTGGCTCTTGAGCCTGAGGTATTACTAATGGATGAACCATGTTCAGCATTAGACCCCATTGCCACAGCTAAAATTGAAGAACTAATTCATGAAATTAAAGACCGCTATACAATAGTGATTGTCACTCACAATATGCAACAAGCTGGTCGAGTCTCTCATTATACCGCTTTTCTTTATATGGGAGAACTTGTGGAGTTTTGTGACACTGATACGATGTTTACTCTACCAAACAATCCACGAACCGAAGATTATATTACTGGCCGATTTGGTTAATCACCAAACGAACTATTGGGTAAATTATGAATCGTAAACATACAGATCTCGAATATGAAGACGAATTACGTAAACTGCGTGAGCGTTTATTACTTATGGGTGCAAAAGTAGAAGAGATGTTGAATAAGTCGATGCAGGCTTTAGTTAATAAAGATAGCGATTTAGCATATCGCATGATCGAATACGATAATGAGATAGATGAGCTTGAGCTTGCTATTGATAATCTCTGTTTGCGGGTTTTAGCAAAGCGGCAACCAGTTGCCTCAGATTTAAGATTTATTACTTTAGCATTGAAAATAGTTACTGATTTAGAACGTATGGGTGATCTTGGGGTAAATATATGTGAGCGCACAATTGAGCTAAATACTGAACCACCATTGAAGCCGTATATCGATTTACCTAAAATGGCTGACGTGGTTCAATCAATGATTAAAGATGCTCTTGATGCATTTGTTTCGCATAACTCCGAGCATGCTCAAGCTGTACTTGAGCGAGATCATATTGTTGATGCTTACTATGGGCAAATATTTCGGGAGCTCTTTACCTATATGCTTGAAGATCCTAAAACTATTCATCGTTCCATCAAGATACAATCTATTGCAAAGTATCTTGAACGCATTGGCGATCATGCAACTAATTTGGCCGAAATGGTAGTTTTTATGGAACACGGCAAGGATATTCGTCATCAGGGACGACAAAAAAACGCCAACCCTAAAGAAAATAAACCTCATGGGGTGCTATTTTTGTGCGTACACAATGCAGTGCGCAGTCAAATGGCTGAAGCTTGGGCAATAAAAACGTTCCCGATGGGAGTGCGTATCTGGAGTGCCGGCTCACAACCAGCAAAGGAGATTAATCCATTAACTATAAAAGTAATGCAAGAAGTTGGCATTGATTTACAAGGTGTTAAGCCAAAAAGTTTCTCTGAAATACCAATTGGTGATGTTGATACTGTTATCAATCTTTGCAAAGAAGAAAACTGTCCATATATACCTGGCGAATTATCAAGACAATCATGGAATTTGCCTGATCCAACACAGGCGACAGGTAATGATGATGAGGTTTTGCAAGCGTTTCGTAAAATACGCGATGAAATAAAAAATAAACTTGTAACATTTATGAAAGCATGGGCATGATTTTGTTAAAATTAATTAGTGTTTATAAGTTTTTTTATTTGTGATATTTCGAAATACGCAAATGCGGTGATAAGAAAGGAAAGTATTTTTGATCAGCTTTTAATAAGTGTTCTAACACTAGTTGTTTCACTAAGACATCAACTAACTTACTAAAGGTTAGTGAATTTTTATTTTTAATGTTAGTAAAAAACTTTTTAAACCGTTTTAATAGCTCTAAATGTAAATCTATATGTTCATTTAAATAAGGATATTTGATATCTTTTAATATTTGTTCTTCATGTTGAAAATGCATTTCCAGTGAATCACGCAATTGGATAAAGCGATTTTGTAATTTATCAACAGGGGAATTTGTTAGCAGAGCTTCAAATATAGCATTACCCAAAACAAATAACTCAATATGCTCTTGATCAATTCTTTCGGAGCCACTTGAATAGCTAGGATCCCAAACTAGATTTAATAGTCTAATTGTGTGAGTATCTGAGGACTGAGAGGATAACTCGCAACGATCACGGCCAGCGTTTTTTGCTTTATATAGAGTATCATCAGTTCGTTTTATCCATTGTTCAAAAGTTTCATGAGTTCCTAATTGAGTAACGCCAGCACTAATAGTAAGGCGACCAACATTTGGGATATCGGCTTCACGTACTTGTTTACGAAGTCGTTCAGCAATTTTTAAGGCTTCTTCACCACCAACACCCGGTACAAGTAGAACAAATTCTTCACCACCCCATCGACAAACAACATCAAATGATCGGCAAATTTTAATAGCAAGCTGTGCTATAGCAACTAGTGCTTGATCGCCAATAAGATGTCCAAGACGATCATTAACATCTTTGAAATGATCAATATCAATCATGATTAATGATAATGGCTGGCCATAACGATGACTACGTTCAATTTCGTTATGTGCGACTAATTCAAAATGACGACGATTATAGGTACCGGTAAGTTGATCAGTAGCTGCGGTTATTTGTAAAGTATTAACTATATATTCAAGCTGATGTACCTTTTCATCATGACGTGGTGATGATGGGATTATGTGTAAACTCAATAAAATACTTGGCGGAAGTTCATTTTTTGTGGTTTGCGGAATATTGTTAGCCCGTAATTCAACCCAAATTTCATTTTTAGTGTGATTTTTAATGGCAAGACGGGTTGGCTTAAGTTTTTTATGCACTTTTAAGCAATCAAGAATAAATTTTGCATTAGCCGTATCAGATGATTGCAATAGGTCAAATAATGCGTAACCTACGAGTTGCTCAGGATTTTCAAATCCAAAAATCTCCGCAGCCCCTTGCGAAGCAAATAATACATTCTCATGGTAGTCTAATACAATTAAACCGTCAGTAGCTGCCATTAAGGCGGTGGCGATTTGTAGCAAATTCAATTTCAGACTCCCGATAATTATAGACAATTTCCACGCAATCACCGCAGGTGGAAATTGCACTAAGTTCATCAAGAGAAACATAGCCATGTAATTAACAAGAATGCTAGGGATAACCAGCCCAAGTTTCTAAAAATATTTCAACGCGGTGTGCAGTAAAATCCCAAAGGGCATTATTACTCCATTGTTTAGTAAGATTATAACTAAAACGTAGCCCGAGAAAATCATTGATGCGAAGGCGACTTTCAATGCCAGGCGTAATCCAAGTGTCTTGCTCTTTTTCTCCAGTAGCCAATCCGTTAATATCATAAGCTGGTCGATTGGCATAACTTCGCATTCCTGCTCCTAAACGAATACTATTAGTTAGATTCGCAAGAGTTTCCCATTGGATAGTTAAGGTGGATGAACCTTGAGTATACGAGTCATAATTTTTTATTAAATTAGAATTTATGTTTGGGTCTTCGACACCAAACGGCCCTAAATAGTAATAGGTATCATTTGAATTGTTTTGTTCTATAGCAAGTGTTCCGGTTATACGAAGTGTAAAACTTGGCATAAATATTATAGTCGGTTCGGCTTTGATAAGATTACTGGTTTTACGTTGAGAAGTTAAGTTACCGTTAATATCTGAAAGATAACGTTCCATATAGTATATCGACTCATAAACCAGCGGCAGACGTATTTCAATGTAGTCGCCGATGGCTTGATCCCATTGTAGTGCGGGAGTGTGAGAGCGATTATCAAGATCATATTTTGCAAAATGGTCTTGGCGAAATTGATAATTAATTTTTAAAGTACTGGTATCACCAATTTCATAGCGTGCTCCTACTCGACCAAACATACCATTAAATGAATATTTATTGGCGAGCTTATTAGGATAATAAGCTTGTTCTCCACCTGCGGCGATAGTGGTAAATAAAGCATCTGTTGGTCGAACTCCAAAAGTTATGATACCGAGGTGCCCATAATGTCGATCGTAAGTAATAGTTTTATTGTAAGAGGAGTCACCTGCATAAGATAGCTTTAAACTAATACTGTCGGTGGGCAACCAGTTGCTATAAAGAGCCAGTCTCGCAATCCCTAAACTATCAGATAGTTCTGAAGCATTAAGATATAGATTCGTTGTGTAAGCACCGCCTATGCTAGCATTAGCGCGTAAAAGCAATTTCGTTGGTTCATTAGGTTCATTAGGTTCATTTGATTCTTGTGCTAAAGCAGACGATGTTATGAATATAATGGCAAAAATATTGGCTAATAAAATATTTAGTTGTAAACGACACATAGTTTACCTCACTTTGACAAAAACTGTTCACGTATTTCATTAGCTGTATTGCGTGGTGATAAACCACGGTTTAAACGGATGGTTGCAAAACTTAATACGTTATTAATATTGCCACGCGTTTTAAAAATTTCTTGCAGAACGCGAACAAACTGATTGCTTGCGGCGGTATTAAAAGATTTTTTTGTTAAAATTGCTAAAGCAAAAGATAAACTTAATTTTTTATCAGCACGCAAACGATTTGTTGTATAAGCGTATAGTTCAAAAGCTATTGCAAGCTTATTTGCTCCATCTTGACTATTACATACAATTTTAATCGCAGCCGATAAGTCTTTACGGGTCCAGGCACTTAAAAGTGCATCATTACCAAGGTTAATCATGGCATTTTTTGTGTTTGGCTTTTGCGCGCAAATACACGATGAAATTAAGGTGTTCTGCCATAAAGAATTTTCGGTAATTTGTTGTAAAACCGTTACTAATTTCTGCGGTGGAATATTTTTAGCTAATCCTTCGTGAAGTTTTTGTTCAAGAATACTTATAGTAATATTCTGTTGTTTAAGACGTTCAATATATGAGCGGATCGTTACCGCATTATCAGTTGATAAGTTTTTTAAATCATCTTCTAAATGTAATAATGAATCATTAGCTGCAAAACTTGCTGGCGTATTACAAATAAACGATGATAAAAAAACGAGCGTGGGTATTATATGTACCCACGCTCTAATTATTTTAGCAATTGAAGTCATCTGTGCCTAAAGTTACTGGTTAGAACCATTAGCACTACCACTGCTACTATTAGAGTTGTTTGTATTACTGCTGTTGCCGCTGCCACCACTACTACTACCACCACTACTACTGCCACCACTGCCAGCGCCATTACCATTACCTGATCCGCTGCCACCACCAAAACCGGCGCCGGCACCACCTGATTGTTTGCCACCAAAACCACCACCTTGACGAATTTCACCGTTCATTCCGTTACGATAACGATGGCGTTGTTGCAAACCATTTTCACTACTTACTGTTGTGTTGTTATTTTGAGCGCGTAGGCGTAAGCGTTTTTGCATTTTAGTTTTTAGAGCATTTTCTGAATCAGGAGTTTCTTTGAGTTGCGTTTTTTGTTGTTGTTGCTCACGTAGTACTAGACGAATTTCTTGATGTGCTTGGCGTGCATCTAAGTCAGCACGGTTTGAAGCTTGTTTCATTACAGACAAAGCAATACGTGCTTGCGTGGGGTTGCATGAATTTTCGTTAACGCATTCGTTTAACATTTGCCGAGCTTGTTTTAGCCAACGGTGTTGTTTTTGCATTTGTTTGATTTCGTTTGCAGTATCCTCCACATTTTTTACGCTCCATTTGTTTTTGAGCTGCGATTTAATCATTTGCCCGGTCTCGTCAATATCAGACCCTTTGGCTGTAGCTACCATCAAGGATGCAGCAACGCGTGCTGCTTCTTGTGGCGATTTGATACTGCCTTGTTGCCGGCCTTCTTTATCGCATTCGCGTAATTGTTGCCGAAGGCGTAATTGACATTTTTCATTATCGCTTTGAGTGCATAAACTTTCTAACGCTTCACTATTTTGTTGATACAGACGTTTTTGTAATTGCATTTTAAATGGTTCAACTTGCTCAGCATTGAGAGCACCATTTTTTTGCAACTCATCAGCAGCAATATAAGCTAAGTTTCTGTACGTAGCTTGTGTTTGTGTTTGCGTCTGTACCTTAACTTCTTTTTTATTCTGCACTTTTTCTTGGGCATATAAAGGATGACTAGCAAATATTAAAGCTGCACCCAACAAAATTGTTTGCTTAAAAAATTGTTTCGCCTTCATGACTGCCTCCTAGCGGTAGCGGGTGTGGCTTTATATACTGCCAACATCCAACACCGAGTTTTTACCACCAAAACCATCATCCACAACTTCGCGGGCTGCGGGATCAGGTTGTAAAACTTTACCATCGATAACGATCATATATTTATAGCGTCCTGGGGGAACTTTAAGTTCGCCTACCCACATGCCGTTTTCTGCTGGAGTTAAAGCAATACGGTTTTTCCAGTTAGTAAAATCACCAACTATTTCTACTTGCTTAGCATTAGCTGCTGGTATTACGAGGCGTACGATTTGGCTTTCATTAACTGGTGATTGATGATTATTAAAGACGCCACCTACAAATAGACCAAGCATAAAAACTGCTGCTACTGTGCTAGTAGCTAATACACCAGCAAAGAATGAGCGAGTATTACGTGGTTGTAATACCAAGGGAGAGAATACGACTTCGCGTTCAAGCTCAACTTCTTTAAGTGAAGCAGAAAGCTCAAGTACGCTATTCATATTTAATTGATATTCTTTGCATGAACTACATTGTTCTACATGATCAGACATAGCAGCAAGGTCATTGCTATTAAGAGCATCGCCATCCCATTTTTGCTCTAAAAGCTCTTGGCACTTTTGACAATCAATGCGTTTCATGACGAATTCCTTGCTTCTTTAATTATGACTACTCACGTAACGCCGAAAACGTTACATGACGGTCTTGCAGGTATTGCAGAATGGCTTTGCGAGCGCGATGCGTTCGTACGCGCAAGGCAGCTACCGAAGCTCCAGTAGCTTGTTGCATTTGGGCAAACGACAACCCTTCGATATGTTTAAAAATAAAAGCTTCACGTTGATCTATTGGCAAGGCTAAGAGCGCATCTTTGAGCACCTGTTTAACTTCGTCTTTATGTAATGAAAGGTGAGGGCTATTATCATTGATCGGTTCTGGGGCAGCCGGCGGTTCGCTCAAAAAAAATAGAGATTTAATATATTGTTTACGCAGAAAACTACGCGCCTGATTTGCTACGATGCGAAACAACCAAGGCTTAAAGGCTCGGGTATGATCATATCGGCGCAGATGTTTAAAGAGGCGTTCAAGAGCAAGCTGTAAAATTTCTTCGGCGTCAAAAGGTCGACCACACATGCGCAGCGCAACCCGATAAGCTTCATTCTTGTGTCGTTTGATAAGAGAATTTAAGGCGTTATGATCACCGTGTTGGGCAGCATAGGCGAGTTTTTCACTCGATATGTCACTTTGCGTGTTAGTCACCTTATTATCCGTTAGCACTTTATACCGTTAGAATGTCCAATGCTTGTTTTTTTTATCTTGTATAATGTCGATGGTTAAACATTATGTGGTAGCCAAAATTAACTGATTGCTGATTGTTTAGATCACGTACTTGTTGCAGAGAAATTTGTGGTATTACTAAAGTTGGATGATCAGTTAGGGCTGCAAAAGTAGTGGGAGTAAAGTTGATACCTGCAATTTGTACCTGTGAAACAAGTTGATTTGAGCAAACAGCTTTAGGAGTAGTACTTGTTATCGATGGTTGTGGGCTAGTAACTTTGGTAGGTTCGTATGCACAATCAACATTGAAAATAAAGAATAAAAAGATTAATGCGATTTGGGCAAACCATAATCTGCAATGAAACAGATTATAAAAAAAAGATTGATCGAGCTTGCTCATGACAACCTCATATGCTTCACGGTAGCCAGCAATAAAACTTTTGTTAATGCTTTCTTAAGGTGCTACTTATGATTCGGCAAAAACGTTACAAAGCAAAAATTATGTGTATGGTATGGTATGTTGTCAGGTAATTAGTTTAATATAACAGCATACAATGATGCGATGATTATTAAGAAATAAGTATATCTAGTATAATTAATAAAATAGAAAACCTACTTCGAAGAAATAAAACCAGGTATATGCATACGTTTAAGTAAATTACGTATGATTGATAAAGGTGTTTTAGCTATTGGTTCTCTGGTATCAACAAACTGTTCGTCATAAATCGAATTGATATCGTTGCTGGTTAAGATACCTAGAACTTTACGTTTGGGGTCATTTTTAGCAACTACCAATAAGTCACCGTGCTGACGTTTGCCCATTTCACGTAAAGCATCAAAAAGTGTTTGGTCGGGTGTAGCTGTTGCAGGGTTATCAGCCATGTCTTTTGCGACGATGATTTGCGAAAGGGTAGAACGGTTTTCAAGAATATGACGAACGCTTTGAAAAGGAATAGCGCCAACTAAAGAGTCATTTTCGTTGAGAACTGGCAAGCTCGTATAGCCACTTTGAGCAAATCGTTCTAAAACTACCGATAATGGTGCATCATCGCGAACGGTAGCGGGTGGTGCAGTTTTATGCATGGCTAATAATTCTGCTACTGTAGTACGTTCGAGCATCGCCCGTAATATTAAGCGTTGGTGAATAGGTGAAGCGGCACGAGTAGGCAGTTGTTTTTCGTAAAGTGTATGTTGGCGTACTAATAAAAAGCCAAGCAAACTTACAAACATGGTGGGAACAAGTAATTGATAGTTCCCAGTCATTTCGCTAACCATAATAATAGTTGAAATGGGGACATGAGCTGCTGAAGCAAAAAAGCCTGCCATACCCACCATAGCAAATGCGCCTGGTGCAGGAACTAAGGTTGGCCACAAATTGTGAAACACAATACCAACAGCACCGCCAAGTGAACCACCGATAACTACCGCAGGGCCAAACACACCGCCGCTACCACCACTGCCAACCGTAAATGAAGTGGTTAAAACTTTAGTACCAGCAACTATAAGCAAAAAGGTAGCGGTAGCTTGACCAAGGAAAGCGTTTTGCACTACTCCAAACCCGGTGGCTAAAGCCGAAGGAGCAAATAAGCCAACACAACCAACAATTAAACCGCCCAACGCTGGTTTTAACCAGTTGGGTATGGATAAGCGGCGAAAAAAGTCGCGAATACCATAAAAAATTTGCGGATAGATTCGACCGCCAAAAGCCACAACAAGCGCGAGTATTAAATAGGGGCCTAATTCAAGGGGGCTGTTAAATCTAAAATTAGGTGTTTCAAAAAGTGGGCTCCAACCAAAGATACTTCCAAAAGTACTAAAAGCAATAATCGACGATAATACTGCAGGGCCGATAACTTCGTATTCTAAATCCATTTCGCGATAAAGAACTTCGGCGGCAAAAAGAGCGCCCGCTAATGGTGCACGAAAGATGGCACCAATACCGGCACCCAGACCAGCGGCCATAATTATGCGGCGTTGTTTAACTGAGAGGCCTAGCCAGTGTGCTAAAGCCGAGCCTAAGCCGGCACCAATTTGGGCAATCGGCCCTTCGCGACCAGCAGAACCGCCAGTTCCCATAGTAATTGCTGATGCAATAGTTTTTACAAAAGGAACACGGGTTCGAATATAACCATTACGGTGGTGGTAGGCTTCAATTGCGGCATCAGTACCATGACCTTCAGCTTCTGGTGCCAGCCAAAAGACAATTAGACCGCTAATAAGCCCACCAGCTGCTGGTAGGATGAATAATATCCAACGAGAAAAATGGCTTAAGGTTTCGTGGAAAAGAGCTTTTTCACCAAGCGGTGCTTGTGGGCGATAACCAGCTAAGCCATCAAGAAACAGATGATTAGCTAATTGCAGCAGATAGTGAAAACCTGCAGCACCCAAACCTGCGATAACCCCTACGAGAGCGCAGAGTAAAAATAACGTGCTGACATCGAGCACGCGCTGGCTAATAAAATTTTTAGCAAATGGAAGAGATAACTTCTGTTTAATATTAAATTTCTTCAAAATACTTAAACCCTCAATGCATGGTGACCAAAATTAACATTATATTTATTCAAGCGCACATATACACCTTGTTGAGCTTATGTCTAAGGAATCACCGTAGATTTTAAAAATTTATCTACTGATCATTCGTACTTTTTTAAATTTTAGGGTTTTAATAAAAAAAGTAAGCAGTTACACAATAGTAAACCTTGCTTTGCTACTAATAAACATTACTGTAATTATCGATAGAAAATTTTAAAATTTTAAAATAGGGCAAATATGCCTGAAAAGGATTAAAGCATATGACTGAGACACAAGAGAGCAAGCTCACTTGGAAGCAAGATATGGCCTTTGCTGCTGAGTTGCAGGGGCATCAGTTTATGGTCGATGCATCAAGCGAGCATGGCGGAAAAGACCTTGGGCCACGTCCGAAAACTTTAGTCCTGACAGCTCTTGCTGGTTGTACCGGTATGGATGTGGTGGCGATTTTGAAAAAAATGCGAGTTACGTTTGCTGCTTTTGAAGTAAAAGTCAGCGGCGAGTTAACTGAAAACCATCCCAAGGTTTATGACAAGATCCATGTTATTTACCATTTAAAGGGCGAGAATATTGATCGCACCAAGGTAGAGCGAGCAGTTGAATTATCGCGCACTACTTATTGTGGGGTTTTTGCAATGTTGGCGCATACGGCAAAAGTTACCCACGACATTATTATCGATACATGAACCGCCTACTCGATGTAAAACAGCAGTTACGGTAATGACAATAAACAGGAGATTGACTTTATATTAGTCGGATCATGGCATGAAAGATTTTCTGTAGCATAATTAGTTTTATTAGCATCAAAAGACTTCATTGAAGTATCAGACGTTGGTAGTTGACCAATCTCAGGGCATGTTTCTCCGCGGGCCATACTTAGTGCTTGAAGTAGTTCTTTTTCAGGTTGCTTGCCAACCAAACGAGAAACTTCGATCCCTTGGTCATTTAAAAAAATGAACGTTGGTACTCCAACTAAATGGAACTCATTTATTAGGTAGCGGTTAGTTGGCGAGTTAATTTCATATGTTACAAAGTTAACTTGTCGACCAACGCAATATATTTTTAGTGTATTTATTATTGGCTCCATGTCGTGACAAACTGGGCATTTTTTAGAGATAAAAGAAAACATGGTTGCTGTGGTAATTGTAGCTAATGTTGAAGCATTATTGTTAATAGACTTGTCTGGAGGTCAAAACACCAGCGCTAAAAATATAAGTTAAACTCAAACTCATTACTTAATAGTCTACTTTGGCACTATTTAGAGCTTTATGTAAACTGTGCCTGCATTTTTAAGCAGCTTTGGATAGGCTTAAAATTTTTGATTGCAACACAGCTTTGCTGGTTACGCCAATAAACACATCTTTTACCTCACCATTTTGCAAGAGCAGCATGGTCGGAATTGACTGAACGCGAGCTGCACCAGCTAGCCCAGGCTCTTCATCTACGTTTACTTTAGCAATAACCGCTTTGCCTTCAAGCTCTTCAGCTAACGATTCTAAAATTGGCTCCATAGCTCTGCAAGGCCCGCACCAACTTGCCCAAAAATCTACTAAAACGGGGGTGCCATCTTTACGCAAGGCTTCGGCTGCAAAGGTTTGTTCGGTGAGTTTGCGAGTCTTGTTAGACATGAAAAGCCTCCTAGCAATTGATAATATAATCACTTGCTAATTAAGATGCAGTTGCCAAGTAAAAGGGTGTAAAGAAAAGAAAAATATTTTTTACTGGTACAAACTTTGGTGTTTTTTTATAAAATTATAAATCAACATATAAAATGCATGGGGTAACATAAAAAAGGTCATACCTGAAGCAGGAATCATATAACTACCAATCAATATAAAGATTAAATATGAAACGGTGAAAGCATTGGGGAGGACTCTGTATTTTTTTTCAATATAAGCAACCAATAACCCCAATGGTATTAGAGTAATGCCAAAATAGAAAAACCAAAAAGCAGCAAAATTTTCAAAATTAGTGACGCCTACTCTAATGGGTGGAAACTTCTTTGGTCGCATCTGCTATTTGAAAGAAATATGAATTTGAAAATCTTATAAATTGCTGTGCAAAACCATCGGTCGAGAGAGCAAATTGCGTATGCATGGTCGCGATTAATAAAATTAAATGGCCGTTATTTATGCGTTTAAGTTTTGATACTAGTTTTTTAAGCAATGTTTTTTATTTACTCAAATATTCTTGCACCGCTTTGCGAGCCCGATGCAGGCGCGACTTAACTGCCAATTCAGTTACATCAAGTGTAATTGCTACTTCGCGTGCAGGGAGTTGCTCACCATCGCGTAACATTAGCACAGCGCGGTCTTTGTCATTTAATATTGCCAGCGCTTTTTGCAAGGGGGATAATTTTGCTTCAATCATTGCCTCAACATCTTGCCCCATCTTTTCAATAGATGCAGCTTGCCCATCTTCATAAGTTGCATGCAGTTTTGGATTATTTTTGCGACCGCGACGCATACGTGTGCAAGCAGTACTAGCGAGGCGATAGAGCCAGTTTTTAAGCGGGGTTTCGCCACGATAGCCAGAAAGATAACGAGTGGCAGCCACAAAAGCGTCTTGCAAAGCATCATCAGCGTCGCCCGCATGGCCACAGCGTTGCCGTAAAAAACTAATTAAATCAGTGCGAAAACAGGTAAACAAATCAGCAAGCAGAGCGGGATCGCCCGCAGTAGCACGACGGCGTAATTCATCTGGTTGGCAAGCTTTTTTAGTCACGTGAGTTTATTTAATACAAATGAACGAAGAAGCCAAACCTTATTTATGATATGCGGATTTATGGTTGAGTTGAGAGTCTGCTGGTTTTTTATTTGCGTGAGCCTAAAATTGCAGAATCGATTTTAAGAGAGGTTCCTCGGTAGTAAATTTTTTGCTTATCGCCTTCTTGCACAAAGATTGGTGTCGGTTTAACTTGGGGAGGTTTATTGCACCACGTTCAAATAGTTGCAGTTTTAGAATCTGTATCATAAATAGCTATTTTATTATTTTAAACAAATAATTCATCAAGATCTTTAATGTTTTTATTATTACATTTAATGTATGGTATCGATATTGTTTCAAATTTTAGGGTGTTCAAGTAAATTCCTAGCGCTTTTATTTCGCTTCAGTATTTATCGCGATATTTTATTGAAAGTTGTGACTTTTTTCAGATCCTTAGCATACGATTTTAATCGACCGCCATTATATTTAAGCAATTCTTCATAACTCGGCAAGTCAATTAAGTGAATGCGGTCATCATTAAAATCAGAAAAAGCTAAGGTTTTACCATCACTAGATATATCAAGGCCAGTGCATTGATTGCCGCCCACAATTACATCGAGTATTTTGCCATTAGACGTATCAATCAGCATTATTGCGCCCCAGGTCGCGCCTGGGCCCGGCCATTTTGGGCCATTTACACCACGATTTGAGATAGCTAAAATTTTGCCGTCTGGTGTTAACTTTATGGTGTTAGGGTGGCTTTCAGTTCTAACAAAAAATTCCCATTTGCCATCGGGCAATTTTGCTCGATAAATAGCATTATTTTTCATATCTGAAACATATAAAAGTTGTTGCTGCTTATCATAGGCAAAGTGACGCATAGCGCCTTCTGAATTAAAGATTGTTTCTCGCGCTTGTGATTGCAAATCAAGCGCTTCAATTAAGCCAGCGCCAAAACTGGCGATTAATAATTTTTGTCCACTGGGTACGGTAAATAGCCCTCGTGGAGTTGCAGCTACCGACCAAGAATGAGTTTTTTCACCGGTGGCTAAATCAAATTCACTTATGTCACTAGTGATCCAATTTGAAACATAGAGCTTAGATTCGTCAGGTGATAAAGCCATGCCCTTGCTC
>JAFGEK010000067.1 GCA_016931625.1 Deltaproteobacteria bacterium
ACATATATTTAAATAATGAAAATGGTATTTGATGGTATACATGTTATACGCATTTAAAAATATGCGCTAATTTTTCCTACAAGCTGCGTCAGGACTTTTTAAGGAGTTACTATTGAAATACATAACTTTTAAAAGTTTCTTTTTTTAAAACGTTTACAACCAGCAAACTAAAAGCAGGTGTATAGATTTTTGAGAAGCTATAATCTTATTTGGATTAGCTAATGGAAATTTATAATCAAACACCTTTTTCGCCACTAATTTTTAATACTGATGCTATTGGTGATTTATCTTTTTACACTGCAGTTGTTCGTGGCACCTTTACCATCACTAGCCATAAAAAAATACAGTTAGCTCAAACGCAAGAACCATTAGCTCTCAATGATCGCTTTTTAAATGATCCTCACACTAGCAGTCTTATCGAAGAAACGGATCTTGTCCCATATAAGCCACGCGCTGATATCTACTTAAACGCAGAAGCTCATGCACCAAATGGTAATCCACTAACAAACTGGTTAGTTAGAGCTCGAATTGGTCAGTTGACTAAAACTTTACGCGTTTGTGGGCAGCGCTATTGGCGTCGCAATATTCTCGGTTGGTATCTCGACAAACCTGCACCGTGCATTAAAGTTCCACTTCATTATGAGTTAGCCTATGGAGGCACGGTTACTTTTGGTGAAACCTCTGAAGCCTACGAGTACAATCCAGTCGGGCTTGGTTATGTTACCTGTTCATCATCTGGACGACTTAAAACTGGTACACTTAAAAGCTTACCAGCACCGCAAATCGAAGCCCCTAATGAACCTATCGTAAACCTTAAACGCCGCTATACTCCGCAAGGTTTTGGCCCTATTAACCGCGCATGGTTACCACGTCGCACGCTAGCTGGCAGTTTTGATCAGGCTTGGCTTGATAGACGTTCTCCTCGTTTGCCTGTCGATTTTAATTTTTTACACTACAATAGCGCTCACCCTGATCTTATTTACAATGGCTTCATGCAAGGTGATGAGCCCGTCATTCTTGAAGGTTTTGACCCACATAAAATAATCAATTTCAGTCTTCCTGGCTATAAAATCAAAGTAGCCGTGAGTGACGTTTTTGGTCCGATAGAAGAACAATGCTGTCAGCTTGATACTGTTCGTATCGATGTTCCTGCTCGACGAGTTCACCTAACATGGCGCGCCATGATTAACACGCGTACTCAATTAGATAAAATGGTCGTTTGGACTTTTAAGGAACTAAAGCATGCCTCGTGAAGAAGGTGCCAGAAAAGCTGAACGGGTAATCGTTGTTTCAACTGCGCCAGCAGTCTGTAATACCCCTATTGGCGGTGTAATGAAGCCCGTGCCTTACACATTAGTTGCCGACATGGGTAACGCAGAGAAAACTGCTTCTTCTGTAAACTTAACTACTGAAACGGCTTTTTCAGAAGAAAGCAGAGTACCTAAGGTAGAGGGCAATGAGGCTGGTACAGGTGGTGGTCTTCGTTCAGGCGTGCATAATGGTTACTGTCGACCACTTATAGTAAGCAGCAATGTTCGCTTTAAAAAAAAGGGGGCTGTTTTTAATAACTCGCTAATGGTCATGAACTGCGCTGGCCCCAACGGCCCAGGTGATACCCTCGGGATAGTTATATTTATTAAAATTATCGATACACCAAGTGGTGACCCATATGCTTATTTGACCGTTAAAAATGAGGCTTTAAAAGACAACTATCCATATAAAGATAGCACTTTTAAAAAAATTGAAGAGATGCGGGCTGACATTCTCGAATATAGTAAAAAATATAATGTACCTCCAGTTGCAGTAGCTGGCGGTATCGCTGATGAATATAATAGTCGGCGTTGGTGGCTAGATGCGCCACAAGATGCGGTAATTGATAGTCTTAGCAATGATGATATTCAATTGGACATTGACGTAGGAATTGACCATCGTCTTTTAAATGCCATGAAAAACGACATTGGTCCTGGCAATTTAAAACTCGAGACTGCCTGGGATTTATATCAACGCTATCCCAACGAATTCCCAACAGGATGGCAATATACAGATATGGTTGACTATATACTTACTGATCGCGGTACATCTCATGTAGCTGCATTATTCACCTATGATGCTCAAACCACTATTGCTTCGCAGTTAGCGAATCTATCGCCAGAGATGCAAGAGGCAGTACTAGTAACGTGCTATAAGCGTGGGCTAGATAACTATGTTCCTCAACTTAATAAAACATTAAATAAAAAACCATTTATGCCTGGTGAAGGCGTTCGCACATTACGACAACGTGATCAACTACAGAAAGCGCTAGGAATAGAACCTGCAAAATCTACCGATGCTCTTGATATTTCAATAACGGTTGCGGTTAATGTAGGAGTTCGAATTAGCAAATAACGATTTATGTATTTCTCATTTTCATTCAATGTAGATTAGTTAAGATCGATTACACCTCCGATAACTTTAACCGCTTTTTTACCTTCAATGGTTATTTCGCCACTTTTTGAAAGTGTTATTTTACTATCACCACAACATAACTGAATTTTAGCACCAGCTTTAATAATTTTAAGAAAACCAGTTTGTTCAGTATTAATACCAGCCACTGTAGTACTCATAGCAGCACCAACATTTACCGCGTATGCACCACCAATTGAAAGTGTCTTTGCTCCTCCAATATTCTCTTGACTTATACTACCGACACTTTCGCTTTTCTTGCTAGCAATTTTGATGTTCTGACTACCACCAACAGTAAGTTTATCATTCGACGTTATTTGGCTTTTTCGATTTGCTGACACAGATATGCTTTCATTACCGCCAATTAATTTACTGCGATTACCACCAATGTTTAACTGATCTTGTGCCGCAACTGTTACTTGATGATTAGCACCAACATTAGTAATTTGATTAGCAACAATTGTTGCAGTTTGATCATTCCCTACATTTATTGTTTCATTGGCCCCAACATTTAATGACCTATTACTACCTACTGATATATTTTGATTATTACCAATTTGCACAGTTTGGTTATTAGATACTGATTCTGTATCATCATGGCCTATTTGTGTGCTTTGGTCGTTCAAAATCTTAGCGCGTAAATCTTTTTGTGCTCGAATAGCAATCTCTTCATGCCCACATGCATCTTCAAAAATAAGTTCGTTATAACCAGCACACTCAGGTGAACTTCTTGTAGTAATACCGCTTTTTGTCTTCTCTTGTGGTAAAGATATAGCTGTCAAATTGGCACCATTATATACGCAGCCAATCACAATTGGTCGATCAGCATTACCTTCTAAAAACTGTACTACAACCTCCATACCTATACGCGGTACAAATAGAGTACCAAAACCCTTTCCTGCCCATGATTGCATCACCCTTATCCAACATGAACTGTGTTCATTGTTTTTTCCCTTTAAATCCCAATGAAACTGTACTTTTATTCGCCCATGCTCATCAGTGTAAACTTCTTCATTAGCTGGCCCAACAACTACCGCTGTCTGTGTCCCTACTGTCGGTCTTTTGTTTGCGTAATGTGGTCGATATACTTTATCTTCTGGAACACAAATAAATGTGTTTTTATATTCACTATCGTTTTTTTCTTCAGCAGCAAAAATACTAGGTGCAGTTCCATGATGTACTATGCTGGTTATTAGATAGCGTCCTTTAAGTGCACCAATACTACGATCATACAACTCAAAACGACTACCAGGAGTAAATCCACTTACTATGGCTTCACCTACGATTAGCTCATCTGCGATAGTATTGGCTTGGTTACCTAACTCAATACGATTACGAAAATCTTGATGATTTGCTTCTAGACACAAAGCAGGTGCAGAATCATAAATCAAACGCTCATTTTGCATGTTATCTTTTTTATGCAGCTCGTAGTGCACCATCATTTTTGGCTTCTGCCAATCATACTCGCGTAAAATTAGGCTTGTAGGTCCAAGAACTCGTTTTTTTTGCAGCAACTGTACAACTTCCTCACTCGGAACTCCGGCACTATGAGGCACTAACCTCACAATATCCCCTGTAGGTGAATCATATGTTGGGTAGGCGCTATTTGCATCAACCAAAATTATGTTTTCATTATTAGCACTATGATCAAAATAAAAACTAATGCCTTCTTCATGCAATAAACGACGTACAAAATCATAATCACTTTCATGATATTGAACGCAATATTCACGCACTGCATAGGCACTACGACGCAGAGTTAAGCTAACATCACGCGCATATGGCTCTAAATCTTCCTTCAAAATCTCACAAACAATTTCAACAGCAGTTTGATTTTGAAAAATTCGTGAGTTCATCGTTTGTGTTAACATCCACAATGCTGGTACAATTTCAGCTTGAATTACTAAATGATCTTCAGCGGTGCCAACACACTCTATTTGCTTTATTACTCCACATAATCGATGAGTTACTATTGACCCTCGTGATAAAGTTACCAAACAAGACACGCCTAACATTGCCTCGAGATCAATATCTACTACCGGATACTGCAATTCAAGAACACAATGATATAACTCAGAAATTTCTTCAGTAAGATTAAAGCGTCTTATATGCCAATTACTATCACCATCAGCCATTACAAAATTATAACATACAGGTTCTAGCGCCATGGCGACAATCATCCCTGCCTTGTAATCAAATACAAGGTATAACTGTTTAATAACTGATAGTTTGATTCTTATAGCCCAGAATATTTTAAAATAACTACAATCGCTCTTATAGGTTACTTCTTGTTACTTTTTATTTATATTGAAGGTGTTTTATGCACTATTACAAATGCTTACTACGCTATTTTATTTTTGGTTAATTATTTTTGATTTTTTATTTTTATGCTTTGTTCTGTTCTTTTAAAGATGCACTCAAACTTTCTAATTCTTGGCATTAAAAGTAAAATCGCTAACATTGAGCATTAAATATGCACTAACGTAATATA
Source organism: Deltaproteobacteria bacterium (assembly GCA_016931625.1). Taxonomy (NCBI): domain Bacteria; kingdom Pseudomonadati; phylum Myxococcota; class Myxococcia; species Deltaproteobacteria bacterium. Next base: position 4,934 of record JAFGEK010000067.1, read on the forward strand.
TATCAATACTATTACTCTGTTTTTTCTGTATAAAAATCTGGGTTGAGAGAAATATCTTTGCTAACGCTAGCTTGCCAACTGGGCGGGTCCATATATGACATCCCATATTTGGCCAGAATTTTTGAAGTTGCTATATTAACTACTTTTTCATTGTATCAATCGCATTATTTGATCTGCGCTTAATGCAGCTAAAGCAAAGAACAAATGGCAAGCTACTTTCGCGTATCCTTTGACCCAAATATTACGACCACCAAATTCATCTTTAAGCCGTGCATTAACACGCTCAACTGTTGAGCGTTCATTATAACGAATAGATATTGCCGTTGCTAAACCATGTGTTTTCTCAAATTTTGTTTCTTTAGGTCGCTTCTCTTGGCTTTTACCATTACACTGGGGATTTTCATCTATAATCGGAATATGCCCCAAAGATCGACTAAAAGTTTTAATCTCTTCGCAATCATATGCAGCATCCATTAAGTCATAAAGTGAAGTAACTCGCTGGCTACTCATAGTTGCTAATGGAATAGCTACTTGACTATCATGTACAGAAGCTGAGGTAAGTATAGCACTTATAGGTATTTGGCCGTCGGCAACATCTATGTGCAATTTATAACCTATCCAAGAAGTTTGATGACCTTTGCTATTGCGTTTAGTACCAACATCACAACTTTTAAGCAGTTCTAACAGCATTTGCGATAGCGACATATTTTGTTGTTGCTCTATTCTTATTTGTTGTTTTGCAGGTCTGATTTCATCTTTTCTAGGACGACCTCGACTTCTTCTGATTTGCAGTTGTGGTGTTTTTGCTTTAATCTTTGGCCTCTCTCTTGCCTCTATAGCGGTTGAATCTTTTGAAATATGGCCAATAAGTCTTTGACTCTGTGTCTCTGGGATTATTGCTTGATGTAATTTTTGAGCTATATCGTTTTGAGCAAATTCAGCGAAAACTCTACTGAATACTGATTCACTAGGAATATCCTTTCTTGTTAAAAACCCACATATGCGCCGAAGGCGTACATCAATATAAAGGCGATCAAGTAAAGTTCGTGTAGTAGCTAAATTTAACACGG
>JAFGEK010000068.1 GCA_016931625.1 Deltaproteobacteria bacterium
ATTTGAATTTTGAAAATTTCGTAATCGTGCTATTTCAGCATCAAAAGAGCTATCGGCAAATGCCATTTCATCAAATTTTACTTCTGCCGACGAATCAATTTTAAATAAATCTACTAGGTTAGGACCGTAACTAACTATTTTACTCCAATTTTCTGGCTTTAGTATTTGCTCTTTTAATTGTGTAAGAGAATCTGCATCGAGTGTTGCTATACTTTTATAATCAATTTTGCAGTCGGGACTTCTAAGATATAAATCAATAGCAGCAGTTAATGAAAGTTGATTATTAAATACACCAACACTTTCACCTTTATTATTGGGTGCGGCTAAATAAGTACTCTTTATTAAATTAGCCGCCTTTAAACCGTTATAAATATCAGCATAGCCAATAGTTTTAGTAGTAGTGATAGCCTTGTCTAAATGCCGCGTAGCTACATCTATTATTTGCTCAACTGTCGGATAATCTGGGTATGCCTCAAAACATAGATCAATGATAAGGTCTTTGTCTTTGAATGCTTTAACCCCATTTTCACCAAGAAATGTACCGTTATTGAGTTTTTGTAAAGCTTGATAGACATATTGTTGCTGAACATTTAACGTATCATAATGCGCTAATGCTTGTGGCAGATAGCCTTCTTTGTAGCCAATGGTTGCATCTGTGGCCATTTCCCAAAAAGGACGACCATTATCTAAGCCAGAAACCTCTTTAAGACCAGCAAGAAAAAATCTGCCAAATCCGGGTTTGCCATGCGAGCGAGCGGCAAGCCAGTTATTACGTTCGTTATGTGCAGTAACTAAGTCGTTATTAAGAGTTGTTAATTCTGAGTCTAATAAAAAGGTAAGATAAGTAATAGGTGTTTGTGGGGCCTCTGCTCTTTTTGCAGCGATTAATTCTGCATCTAAGAGAAGTCTTTCTTCAATAATTTTAGTGATAGGTATAGGTAATGGTTTTGTGTCATTTAAAGTATTATAAAAATTCCAATCATTATCGCTAGCCGCAAGTTGTTCAGCAAAGCCTTCGATTGCATAAGGTGCTATTAAATCAGTAAGCATAGATTTTAATTCTATTATGCCATTTTCTATTTTGGCTATTTGATAAGTATATTCTTCATTACCTTCTTCATCATATTTAATAAAATATTGCCCAGTTTTTAAATCTTCTGGCAAATATAGATAGGCTTTTGGGGTATTTTCTTTTTGTGTATCAATTTTACGTATTTCTATTTCTATATCTTCTGAAGTGCGATCAATATTTTGGCAATTTTTAAGTTCATTAATTTTTATTCCCCCATTGTCTAAATTGATGCCGGTGAATGCAGTTGCTGTTGTTTTTTGAATAGATGCTGTACTGGCGTTTGGTTGAGTAAAACCAAATTCATCTTTAGCCGGTGTAAAAGCAGATGATGATGTAGATGCCGGTGTAGTAAGTGTAATAGCGGTCGGTTGAGTTTGGGGGGTATTTACCAAGGCCAGCCCATTTATTTTATTACACTCCAAAATATTTGTCCCTTCATGAAACAATATCTTTATTTAAGAAGTTTTTTATATTGAAATCATCCTTTTATTTATAACATTAAATTGTATTGCAATTTAAGCAATCTTAATTCTTCAATATTTATCGTCTTCATAAATAAAAAGTTGTGCAAATTTTCGCTGTAATTAAGCTACCGAATTGAAAAATTAGGTAGTATTAATAAAACACTGGCAGCGTTCGATCGAAAAAGACTAAAAGTAAACAAAGTATTGCTAAGATTAGCAATAAAAACGATTAGTGCACATAAATATTTAGTAAATTATAGACATTCTCTGGCTTCGCGGGTTATCAATAAATAGTGCAATTCAATGTAGCCCAACGTGAGATTATCCTCAAGCTGGTGTACTACGGTCCGCCGCTGAGCGGTAAGACAACTAATCTAATGCAGCTACATAAACTGCTAGGTAGTGATCTAACCGGACACCTTACTACTTTAAACACCGCTGATGACCGCACCCTGTTTTTTGATTTACTACCAGTAGTGCTGCAGTCTGAAACTGGCCATCGTATCAAACTAAAATTATTCACCGTACCAGGGCAGGTTATTCACGCCGCCACTCGCCGAATAGTTCTAGCAGGCGCTGATGCAGTGGCTTTTATTGCCGACAGCCAGCTTTCAGAAGCTAAAACTAACAACGAATATTGGCATGGCATGCGCCAATATTTAGCTGATAGTGGCATTGATCCAGATACAGTTCCGCGTGTTGTTCAATTTAACAAGCGCGACAAAGCTGACATTCGTTCTGATGCCGAACTTGAAACGGTAAGGCGCCAAGGTAAAGAGCCTATTTTTAAAGCAGTGGCCATTCGTGGTGAAGGTGTAATCGAAACTTTGCACGGCCTACTTACCGAAACTTTTGCTTCGCTAAATCAGCGGTACGATTTTGAAAATAAGTTTAGTGTTTCAATAAAATCTTTGCTTTCGACTTTATTTGCTTCGCAACACATTTCACCTAATGCGGCTGTTGGGTAAATTAAGGAGTATAGGCTACCATGGTCTCCTTTACGGAAGACAATTTTGATTTATCAGTGGTAGTCGATATTGAAGCTTTGCGTGAAATATGCCGCCGTTTTTGTGAATTATTTGGCATTGGTATTAAAGTATTTGATGTGCACGATAAACGCTTGGCTGATGTAAGAGCTTCTGCAAGCGATCATTGTGGCTATTTGTTTAGTGTTAATCCCACCCAGCATTTATGTACAAATCTTGTTGCTCAAATTCGCACCCTAAAACTTGATAACAAACCCCAAACTGTGCAAGTCGATTGTTTTAGCGGTTTACAGTATAAAATTTTACCCATTGTTTATGATGGCACTTTATTAGGTAGGGCTATTTTTGGTCCTTATCGTCCCCCAGAGATCAGCGAGTCACCAGCTACACTTGCAGAATATGAATCGCAAGGGCTCGATTTAAATAAATTAAATGGTTTTTTAACTAATATTCCGGCTGCCAGTGATGATGCGGTTGAATGCATACTTGTCACTATACGCCAAATACTCGATACGATTATTCACAATAGTTTTAAAGTTCATCTTACTAGTCAGATGCATATAGCTAGTATTAAAGCGGCTTTTGGTGACCTTGAACGCACCAATCAAGCGCTCAAATCAGCAAATGAGCGCCTTCAAGAACTCGACCGCTTAAAATCGAATTTTATTGCAACGGTTTCACATGAACTACGTACTCCGCTTACTAGTGTAATTGGTTATTCTGAAATGCTGCTTGAGGGTTTGGCTGGCGAATTATCTAGTGAGCAGCGCGACTATGTATCAACAATTTTAGAAAAGGGTGAAAGTCTACTTGGTCTGATTGGACAAGTGCTTGATTTGGCACGCATTGAATCTGGCAATGTTGTGCTTCATAAAGAACTATATGAACCAAGCGAAATAGTTCGTTTGTGTTTGTCTGATATTATGCCGCAGGCCCGCAAAAACAATATTGAAGTCATTACTAATATTGCTACGGATGTTTCTTCAATCCGTGTTGATGTTGACAAAATAAGGCGTGTATTAACAAATTTGCTTGGCAATTCCGTCAAATTTACTCCAGAAAATGGCCATATTGAGATACGGGCTGAAATAACTGAAGAACTTCCAGCAGGTTCTGATCGCTATGATCTTTTTGAACCTGAGCGAAATCGTTATTTGAATTTTTCGGTTATTGACAATGGGATCGGCATTCCACCAGATAAACTCGAACGTATTTTTGATGCATTTTTTCAAGTTGATTCTAGTTCAACTCGTGAATTTGGTGGTACTGGTTTAGGTTTAGCGATTGTACGCAATTTTGTAATAGCTCATGGCGGTCGTGTTGAAGTAAAAAGTGAGCTTAATCAAGGGAGCACGTTTATAGTTAAATTACCATATAATACCGATAAACCAATTCAGGCCGCTGATGTTGATGGTCTTGGTCCAAAAGAGCAACAAAGATTATAAATATTAATATAGAGATATCGGTAACCTGGCTAAAAGCGACATAAATACTCACGCATGCTCTTGACCAGTTGCATTGAGACTCGTAGATTCCCAATTGTATGTAAATTAATGACACGTGAAGGGGTGGTGATTAGTCATTATGGTCGGTGGCGAAGGCTCAGCTTTCGGTAAGTATTATCTACAGAAGAAAATCGCCATCGGTGGCATGGGAGAGATTTTTCTAGCTAAACTTACAGGTCCAGTAAGCTTTGAAAAACTTCTAATCATCAAACGTATTCTTGCTGAACATCAAGCTAAACAAGAATATTTAGATATGTTTTTTGCTGAAGCTAGTCTTGTTGCTCAGCTAAATCACTCGAATATCGTGCAAATATACGAGATGGGTCAAATAGAAAACGCATACTTCATTGCTATGGAGTATGTGCATGGCAAGACTTTGCGCGATTTACTTGAACGTACACGTACCCGCGGTGAATCGCTGCATCCTGCATTAGCCATCGAAATTATTAGTGATTTGTGCAACGGTATGTCATTTGCACATAACGCTCTTGATATTTCAGGAAATCCATTAGGTGTAATTCATCGTGATATTAATCCACACAATATTCTGATTTCTTATTCTGGTGATGTAAAAGTGATCGATTTTGGTATTGCAAAAAGCGATATTCAAAATGGCACTCAAGATAACAATAAAATTAAAGGCAAGTGTTCTTATATGTCTCCTGAGCAGAGCACTGGCGCTCAGCTTGATAAACGCAGTGATATCTTTTCAATCGGAATTTGTCTTTATGAGGCGTTGACGTTTGTTAATCCATTTGCGCGCAATAGTATGGCCCAAACGTTAGAAATGATTCGCCATAAAGACCCAGAGAGCATTTCAAAAAATTATCCTAAGCTGCAATCGTTTGATGCAATCTTACAAAAAGCACTCGCAAAAAAAATTGAAGACCGCTATGCGGATTGTTCAGAAATGCGGCAAACTTTGCAACGAATGTTGCGCATGGGCGACGTTCGACCGGCACCGATGTCTTTGGCTGACACCATGCAAGATTTGTTTGAAGATACTATAGAATCAGAACGACGTATGATAGCTGACACCGGTAATGCAACCTCGCTTGATCTCAAGTCTATGCGTGATTATCAAAAACTTGAGAATAGTCAGCCGGTATTACGATTGCATGCAAATATTGGACGCAATTCAAACAAATTCGAGACAATAAATGCCCAACCAGGCGCTTTTACAGAATCCAAACATTCACGGGTGCCCTTTTTTCTAACTTTTGTTCTTATCCTTGTAGCTTCAGCAGCTGGCGCTTTAGCTTCTGTACGTTATGCTGCTACTAACCAAGAAATTTATGTGGCAGTTGCAACTAAAATAAATAGGCCGTCCTTTTTGCCATTACCCGCAGCTAAACAACAAACTTTTGCAGTAAAAAAACGGCCAATATTACATGATATTAAATCTAAAGATTCATCCGTAATGACGGCGATGCTTGATACAAAATCGGACGCGGATGTGAATGTAAACTCATCAAAAGCTAAAACATCAGACTCAAAGAAGAACAATTCCAAATCAGTAACAGCTTCACCTGAACCTAGAAATGAACCAAATAAAAATGAAAATAATTTAAACACTACAGAGCCGTCTAAGACTGATAATGTTGCAAAAATTAAGGCAGATACTAAAAAACTGGCAAAAACATCGCGTGAACGGGAACACCGTAAAATAGAAAAACCTGCACCAGTACGAACGCCGCCACCACCCCCGATAAATAAAGGATTTGGTTCATTGCGTGTATCAGTAGTACCACCAGTGAGAATTTCATTAAATGGGGTAAATATTGGGCAGACCTTTAAAATTAAATCTGATAACGGCGTATTAGTTTTAGGTACAGGTGCAGATATTGAAAGTGATCCTTTTAAGGTTTCTATTAGTTATAAGATTGATAATGGTTCGATTAGTTACTCAATACAAACCGATCCATGGGCGATAGTTCACGGTCGCGGTGGCATAGGTCTTGGTAAAACACCATTGTCTAATATAAATGGGGGTTCATCTACACTATTTGAATTAAATAATCCTAAAGAAAGTCGGCAGCTTCGTATAACTTTACATTTTACAGGGCCATAATATCAGCAAAGCAAATTGTTTTTAACATCGCATGCATGCTTTGAGAGTAGGTCACTTATGAAAAATAAATTAGTAAGCTTGTTGTTATTTTTTTCGTGGTCCTCATTGGCGCTAGCAGCAGAAGATAATACTCCTCCTGCAATTGTTCATGAACCATGCGAACAATTTAAAATAGGAGAATCTTTTGAAATAAAAGCAAGGTTTATTGATGATTCTGCGATTTTTGACCCTAAGGTAATTTATCGTTCACGCAACGAATTTTGGAAAAATGTTCCTTTTGTCCGTGAAACAAATAGTGATGACTTTAAGGCGGTAATTAGTAGTAAAGATCTCTCTAATAAGCTTTTTTATTTTATCGAAGCTTTTGATGAAAACGGCAATGGCCCAGCACGCTATGGTAGCCCAGATGCTCCTATTGAGTTGGAAGCATCTGATAATCCACCGGTATGTCAGCAATTAAGTGATTTTGGTCATATTCCATCATTGCACGCTTCATCTAATGCAATGACGGAACCCAAAGAAATAACAGATGACACTAATGTTGTTGGTGCTGCTGGCTCAAGCAAAATCAGCAAAACAAAAACAAGTAAATCAGCCAAAACTTCAACATCCGATGATTTGACAGAACAACCAGCTTCAACAAGAGATATGGATGCCAATGACTTCAAACGTGAACCACCACTGCCACCACCATCAACTTGCGAACGAAGCGACCGTCCGATTTATTGCTCACCATGGTTCTGGGGTATTACTGGAGCAGTTTTGCTTGGCGGTGGTGGGGTTTTGGGATACATGCTGCTAAAAAAAGACGAGCAAATTCCGAATCAGTTATACATAAATGTGAGAGCGCCATCGCCAGTCGAAACCGGTTTGATGGTGAGGTAGCTATGATGTCACGTTTTGCTATTTTATTACTAATTTTAATGGTTGGCTGCGGTTATGCAGAAGACACTTTTAATTCAAGTGTATCTATTACATGGCAGGCTCCATTGTCATATTGCGCTAATAGCGAACTGTTGGGTGATCGATTAGAAGTTACCATGCAAGTTGGAGGTTTTAGTGATTTATGTGAGCTTGAGGTTGATCCTGATACTCTTACTGCATCTAACGATGAGTGCGGTCCTTTTCGTACCGGTCTTGATCGTCCAATTCTAATTTCCTATAGCCAACGTAACCCGTTACAGCCCGATGAGTTGGTGCCAATTGCTTATTTCGTAAGTTATGCAAAACTTTGTAAAGACCAACTTGAGCCTGGCCAAGAAGAAATTGATATAGTGCTGGTCGATGATGACAATAGGGGTAAGTTCATTTATCAACAGAATGAGATTGATGCTATACCGTCTGGTGTTACCGACACTACCTGCAATATGACTTTGCAGGATGCTTTGCAATGGGCGAAACATAAAGGTATATCTAGTATTTATTCACTTGATAATAATTGTTATTGTTCGGAAACTAATGTTACAAAAGCAAACTGCTCGAATCTTGAACAAGCTTGTGCTGATACTCTTTTCCCCTTAGGTTCTGGCTGTTATTGAGGTTAAATCAATGGAAGAAAAGAAATTAGAATCATTTAAAATAAGTGATACACGAAAACCAAGCGTTCGCTCTCCTAAAAAGGCCGAGCAGGTAGAGCTACCGACAGAATCTCCAACACTTGGTTTTAAACGTATTGAAGGAATGCTTGAACGTGAAGATTCTGAAAGTGTTAAGGCTAATTTAGAAGAACTGAAAAATAATTTAAATGAATTAGCTATTAATGCTACGAGTCATAAAGAAAAAGCAAATGCAAAAAAGGCGATCATGGCTGTTGATCGCACAACTGCACTTGTAAATTTCCTTTATGAAACAAGGGAGTCCCTAATAAATAGTACTTTAGCCGAGTAGCTAAAGCATAGTAATTGTGTATTTTTTCAACCCAAATTAACACTAATTGATAATGTAACTGTGCGTGGGTTTTCGAACCCAGAAAGCTGAATGCAAGCGCACATTGCGCAGGAGAGAGCGCTATGAATGAAAAAATTTCAAGTAATGAGTCGTCTGGGCTTCGCGTTGTTATGGAGCCAAGCCGTGCACGTACGACGGCTGATAATAGCTTCGGTAAAGTAATTGGTGATGGGCTTAATCGCACGGCAGGCGTAGCTCTCGATATTGCTGGGCAATATGTTCCTGGTGTAGCGACGCTATCAGCTGCTATTTCAAGCGTTGGCGCTTCAAAAAGTTTAGTTACTGGTGGCAATGTTGGCACCAGTATAAGCGCTTATAGTTCTCCCACAAGTACTTTGGTTAATGGTGGCGGCTCGGCAGTTGTAGCGGGCTCAGGCAGCACTGTCGGTGCTGTTTCTGGTACCACTGGTGTGGTTAGCGGCAATAGCTCAATTGCACAAATGCAAAGCATGATGGAGCTGCAGGCCAGCTTTAATGCACAGTACTTAATGCTGCAACAACAGATGCAAAATGAGAGTCGTCAATATTCATGCATATCAAATGTTATGAAAACCAAACACGATACCGCTAAGAATTCGATTAGCAACGTACGCTAAGTAAGATAGCGGCTTTGTTGAGTCGATTTTCCACGCGCCGCGGCGGGCCCTTAAGGGATCGCCGCGGTTTTTTTGTGTTCACCCTATCTTTTGCGTGTGGTTTCTTTGACAAATCGATATGATTTTTTAAGCGAGGTCTTGCAGCAAATGCAGGCATAGTCTAGTGTGTCTCGGCTGCATTAAGGGTGAGGCTTACGTATGAGCGAAGAAATTATTATTCAGGGGATAGTGCCGGTACCACAAAAGCAACTGGTTCTTTTGCTTGAGTCCGGGTATTTATATATGGAATTAGGCAAAAATAAAGAAGCCGAAGAGATATTTAGCGGTGTTTGTGCATTAATTCCACATAGCGAAGTTGCGCAAATGGCACTAGGAAATCTTTATTTTTCAATGGGTAGGTTTAATCCAGCCCTTAAGGCGCATCAAAAAGCCATAGAGTTGAATCCAGACTCTGCAGCTGCGCATGCATCAGTTGGTGAATCTTTATTATTTCTACGTAGACATAATGAAGCTTTGGCTGAGCTTGAACGCGCTATGACTTTAGATTCTGAAGGATCAGCAGGCCAATTTGCCAATGCTTTAAAAGAGGCTCATGGCTTAGGCATTTTTAGTTAAATCTAAGTAGGAGAACGTTAATGACTCGCGTCGTCGGTGGTGGCCAGCCCCCGGTAATCAACGAAGAAACAAACCGGACGCCATCAACTCCGCAACAGTCGAGCGAGAGTCAAGCAAAAGCTACGGGCAAATCTAATGAGACTGCAAAGACAGATAGTCCGAATAAAACATCTGTTGATTCCTTTGTGCGTGCAACAACCTTATTTGAAAAGCAACTACAGTCGCTTTCTGGTAAAGCTTTAGCTCGTCAAATTCAATTTACTTCTGTGCAACTCGCCGAAATTGCAGCTGCCTTTGCTGTGATTATGAAACGCTATCCACGTGCTTCGCGTAAAGAGCGGGCACGTAGATTTGCCAAAACTATTTTAAAACATAAACGTATTGGCAAATTGTTTGAAGAAGCCGAAGAAGAAGAATTAGAAAAAATGTTTGATGCCATCGCTGAACAACTTGATGGATCTCCGATGTTTGCACAATTAATTGAAGATGTTAGCGAAGGTGCCAGTAAAATGATGCTAGGTTGAGTACTTACCTTCGTACCAACCGGTTTTTAAAAGTACCGGGTGTTGTAATGAGTGATGAGCTAAAAGAAGAAAGCAAGTCACCCGCGGCGAAGCTGACTTCTACAGATAAACGCGCTCTCACCGAGAAATATATCCCATATGTGCGCTCTATCGCGGGCAAAATTAAAAAATCGGTTTCAAAAGAAATAGAATACGAAGATTTGGTAGAATACGGCATGATTGGTTTGCTTGAAGCTGCAGATCGCTTTGATGAAAAGCATGGCGTGCAATTTATGACGTTTGCTTATTACCGTATTCGTGGCGCCATATATGACGGCTTACGCGGAATGGGATGGATGAGCCGTACAGAATATGCCAAGGCGCGTTTAGAAATCCATGCCAATGAATTTTTATCTGAAACCGCTAATTCTGAATATGAAAGTAATGAAACTTTAGAAAATAATTTTGAAAATGCAGTTAAAAATTTGGCTGATGTAGTACAAAGCTTAGCTGTGGTTTATATCAGTAGTCTTGATAGTACGACTAATTTGCAACTCAAGGATGATGAGACAAAGGTACCAGAAGCTAAGTTTGGTTTAGAGCAAGTGCGATCCTTAGTCCGTCAAAGTATTACCAAATTGGATGTACAAGAAAAACAATTACTTGAGCTATATTACTATAAAGACATGAGTTTAGAGGAAGTTGGGGAGATTTTAGGCTTATCAAAGAGTTGGGTAAGCAGACTACACGCTAGAGCGGTCAATAAATTGCACCGAATGCTTATGAGTGAGTTTGCTTGATGTACAAAAGATAGATCGTAAAAAAATGAAAATATCCAACCATTGACCAATTGGTACGGTAATGTAGTAAATAGAGCTGTAGTTTGTAGAAGTGTGACCAAGGTGCAAAGCTGATGTAGGAAAACGTCGGCTGTTTATATACATGGAGGCATTTCATGCATGATGCAAGTGGTGGCGGTATTGGTAAAGCTGCAGAACAACTTCTGCAAGAAATGCAGAAAGCTCAGCAAGAATTACAGAAAAAGCCAGCTGGCCAGATGCCAGGTCAACCTAATGCAGCCTTTCAGCAAGCTTTGAATAACACGCAAAACGTGCAAGGCGTAAATAATGTTCAGGCTGCTTCTGCAACCCAACAGACTGCAGCAACAAAAAATGTTCTACTGCAAGCTAAAATTATGGCAACATCACCAACCACAAGGGTAGGTGAAGCAGCAAAAGCCCAACGCTCACGATTAGCGAAAATGCTTGATCAAATGATTGGTGGGCAAGATAAAATGAATAGGATAATGAAACTCGCTCTTTCAGGACATCAATTTAATTCACAAGAACTATTAGCAATGCAGGCTGGAGTATATCGTTACTCGCAGGAACTAGATTTAACCGGAAAAGTTGTTGAAAAAGCAACAAGCGGTATTAAACAAACTCTTAATACTCAGGTTTAATCCGGCCGCTAATTAGGGAAACCCTCTAATTAGCTGACTCTTGATCTCATCTCTGTAATTGATCGATTTTATTAGGCTTTACTGGATGCCCTCTTTCGAGGGCATGACGTAG
>JAFGEK010000069.1 GCA_016931625.1 Deltaproteobacteria bacterium
CTTATTTTTAATTGATGAAAGTGGTATTTGATAGTTTACGTGTTATAAGCGTTTAAGAATATGCGCTAATTTTTCCTACACGCAGATAAAATAATTTAGCATTAATAAAAAAGTAATAATGCAATATTTCGTTTTGAAGGTTATTTACAAAATATATTTTTATATCTAATCCCATTGCCAAATTAAATTCATTAAGTTCGTGTTCATCGCCATTTCATACCGTAATGACACTGAGGGTAGATGATTTGAGCACCTGCCAGATTGGTACAGGTGTGTCTTCCGGCTGTCTTTGGTGCTGGAGATTTTATGAAGTTTTCCTCACAACCAATTGATGAACATCAAGAAGTACCGCTTGCTGAAATCAATTTTCATCATATTTAATACGCATTCTAGTAAGTTGAGGTCGTGTTTTAAGACGAATATTGTTATGCCGTTTTGCCCAGTGACTTATTAATGTTTCATTTTTATAAGCAGGTTCAGTATCTAACGGTGCTAATAATGTTTGTACTTCATCAGCAGAAAATATCCGTTTGCTGGGATCAGTGTTATGTAAAATATTGTTGGCTAATTCTTGTTTTTGTCTTTGCAGAGCTAAGATACGTTCTTCAACACTACCAGCGGCGATTAAATTATAAACGAACACCGGACGTAATTGGCCTATGCGATAGGCGCGATCAGTAGCTTGTGCTTGTGCTGCCGGATTCCACCAGGGGTCATAGTGGATCACAGTATCTGCTTCAGTAAGATTCAAACCGGTACCGCCAGCTTTTAAGCTAATTAGAAATACTTCGGCGCGTCGATGTTGAAAAATATCAACCTGCGCTTGGCGATCGTTAGTTGCGCCAGTGAGAATAGCGTGACGAATACCGCGTTCTGATAATCCTTTGGCAAGCAGAGCCAACATAGTAGTGAATTGTGAAAAGACTAAAACACGATGATTTTGTTCAAGTTGAGCTGTAACAATGTCAAAAAATAAATCATATTTAGCCGAAGTGCTTACCGTGCGCGCGGCATCAAGGCGCAACAATCGCGGATCGCAACACACTTGCCGCAGTTTCATTAAGGCATCAAGAATGGTTATGGTTGCTCCGGCCATCCCACGTTCATTTACCGCTTTGCGAATTTGATCATGAGCGGCTAAGCGAATAGTTTCATAGAGGTCTCGTTGATCATCCGTTAATTCAACAGGTCGAACGATTTCAGTTTTAGGTGGCAATTCGGGGGCGACGTCACGTTTATGGCGGCGTAAAATAAAAGGTGCTACACGATTACGTAAAGCTATTAGCCGTTCATTACAACCACCTTGTTCAATAGGGAGGGCAAAATGATCACGAAAAACATTTTGTGAACCTAATAAACCCGGTACGGCAAAATCAAATAGTGACCACAACTCTTGTAAATTATTTTCAATCGGAGTGCCCGATAAACAAAGTCTTCGTGTAGCAGGCAGAGTTTTTACGGCTTGATGAATTTGGCTTCGTGAGTTCTTAATAATTTGAGCTTCGTCTAATACTAATAGTGAAAAATTAAGCTCACTGAGAATATTTTGGTCACGTAATACTATCGGGTAAGTTGTAAGTACTACCTCACAATGCTTAGCACGTTGCCATAAATCGTTTCGTTGAGGACCGTGACTGATAATAGTTCTTAAGGTTGGGGCAAAACGTTGAAGCTCGCGCTGCCAGTTTTTTACTAAGCTCGTTGGGGTAACTACTAATGCAGGTGTTATTAATTGCTTAGCATCTCGTAATACTAACAAGTGAGAAATAACCTGTAAGGTTTTGCCAAGGCCCATATCATCAGCGAGAATTCCACCAACTTGTTGCTCAGCTAAAGCAGTAAGCCAAGCTAAGCCAGCCCGCTGATATGGTCGCAAAGTTGTCTGCAAACCTGCAGGTGTCCAAGCTGGCTGTTGCCCAAGCGATTTAAATGCATTTGCTTGACGTTTTATAAATGCGTTGGCATTGATGGTAATACTATCATTTTCCTCACTAAAGATACGTTCAAGGTTTTTCAAACCAGCGATTTGCAGGTTATTAACTAATAATCGTGAGTCATTAGTCTTATGTCCTTGATTTAATTCTATGAGCACTCTTAAAATTTTTAAGAGTCGTTTAGGAGCAATGGTTAAATAGCGATTTATGCCGATTTTAAGACCAACTAAACGCCGAGCAGAGTGTGCTAAAGCATTAAGTTCTAAATCAGCCGGAGCTTTATCAATCAGGGTAAGTAAAATAGGTAGTAAGTTTTGCTTTTGTCCATCAACATCGATACCAAGTTCAAGATTCAACCACCCTGGTGTTTCTTTATCAATACTTGCATACCAAGCACGTTGAGCATCTACAGTTTGCCAGTGGTAATTTGGATCAATATCAACTTTGATACCATAAGCGCGTAGCTGTGGGATGGCATATGAGGTAAAGGTGCAAAGCGCGTGCATATCGGCTTCAGTATTAATTATATAGTCGGCATTACCGCTGTAACTGCTAGACTCATTAAGACAAGCAGTTTCAATGGCACCAAAGCTTTCGATTAAGCGCTGTACCTCTTGTTCAGCAGCGATATCTCGTTCTATTGATTGTATACCGGCATCGCTATTACGAAAAAAACGCGTTCGTGAATCACTCATACGAATGAGAGTGCCACCATAATCAAAACGCAAAATAGCAGCTCCGGTGGTTAACACGACATTTTCTTCTAATTGATTATCAATTAGCAACGTTTCAGTAAAAAGGTGAAGATGAGCTACAAAAGGCACAGTACTTTGTGCAGTTAATGCAATAGGTGCATAGATTGCGTTTTTAATAGAGGGCTTCTGGTTTTCCATGAGGCCGAAAGTCATCTATCCGCGTTTTAAGTACTTTTGTAAAGACCATTTTTACATAGATTGTTCAAGATTCAGCCGATGATAAGGTCTTTTTTGTAATTAACGGTTTTGCAGTTAACGAATCGGCCTGTGATTCATGCATAGCATGTTCACCAAAATTGCCACTACCATACCCGGTTTCATAGGCACTTTCACCATGTAGGCTCATATCAAGACCAATTTGCTCATCTTCATTATTAACGCGAATATAAACAAATAATTTTAACACTACTAAAATTACTGTCGTCATAACCATAGCTAAGCCAATGCCAGCAACTACTGCGATAATTTGCTTAATCACTAATGAGAAATTGCCATATAGCCAACCATCAGCCCCTGCTGCATTAGCAGCTTTAGTAGCAAATACACCAGTAAGTAATGAACCAACTAAACCACCCATCCCATGGCAGGCAAAAACATCGAGACTATCGTCAACTTTAGTTTTACCCATAGCTTGAATAGTAAAGAAGCTTACCGTTGCGCCAATAATACCAATTAAAATGGCATACATTGGCATAACAAAACCGGCCGCGGGTGTAATTGTTACCAAACCAACAACCGCACCAGTTGCAACACCAACTGCTGTAGGTTTACCGTTGCGGATCATTTCTAATGCAGCCCATGTTGCCATGGCCCCGAAAGCTCCAAGAGTAGTATTTACAAAGGCAAGTCCGGCAATGCCATCTGCAGCCAAGGCAGAGCCAGCATTAAAACCATACCAGCCAAACCACAATAAAGCTGCACCTAAAGCCACAAACGGAATATTGTGTGGTTTGTGTGGATGCACACGGTGACCATGTCGTCTACCTAAAATGATTGCAGCAACAAGCGCAGAAAAACCAGCGCTAACATGAACTACAGTACCGCCAGCGAAATCTAAGGCACCAAGCTTAGCAATAAAACCACCGCCCCATACCCAATGTGCCAGAGGCACATAAACAAGCAGTGACCATAAAACGAGAAAAACCGTATAAGCAGTAAATTTCATACGGCCAATGATAGCGCCAGAAATTAATGCCGGAGTGATGATGGCAAACATCATTTGAAATGCCATAAAGACAGAATGTGGTATGCTCATGCCACTTTTAGCTTCGGCACCAACGCCAGTAAGGCCAAGGTAATCTAAGCCGCCAATGATGGCATTGCCATCAGCGAATGCGAGCGAATAACCACCAATGGCCCAAACAATACCAACAACACAGATTGCGATGAGACTCATCATTATGGTGTTGAGGACATTTTTAGTACCAGTAAGTCCGCCATAAAAAAAGGCAAGCCCAGGAGTCATCAATAATACCAAGGCCGAGGACACCAACATCCACGCGGTATTTCCGGTGTCAATGGCAGTAGTGCTCATGATTGTTTTCCTTTCAGTAGTAAAAAAGTACCGGTGTTAGTGCCCATAAATGCTAAAAGGCGTAGCAAATATGAATGAGGGCTTATAGCGATAATGAGTACTAACCCTTCAATTAAAATTGTAATATTTATTACAATATAATTTATGATAAATATGACATAATTAAGTATTAATGTCTATAGAATTGTATTAATATTAACTATTTTTATAATTAAGCAATAGCAAACGTGCCTAAACCGTACTTTAAGATTTTAGCAAGCCAATAAATCCTTCGAGGGTGTTGCGTTTACGTTCAGACAGGGCGTAGAGGTTAGCCACGTACAAGGCAGTAGCAGCGTGCCCACCGAGCAATTCAAATAATTCATAATCAACCGAACCAAAGGCGTCTTTTTGCGAGAGCAAACTAAATAAAGCAATAACACCAATGGTCCGTTGATCAATTTTCAGTGGAATGGCTGCAATGGGTTGTTCGGTTTGCGTTTTAGTTACTTTTTCTGCAGGAGTAACCCAAATTTTTCGGGTTAATGCAATTTTGGTAATATTATTATCCAGTTCTAACGTTTCATTATTTTTATGTTTTTCAAGACCTTCGCTTGCAATCAGGGTTAAGTTTTGTTGATTTTCATCAAATAAATATATGCCAAATGCTTCAGAACCAATGAGATTGATAATAATTTCTTTTACGGTGTTAACGACTTCTGAGAAATCGAGAGTAGAATGTAAACGATAAGTTGCGACATACATTGATAGCAGATCTGAATTTTGTCGCTCAAGGCGTAAATAACGCTCAGCAAATTTTCTGTTTTCACCTTCTACCGAGTTAAATTGTTTACGGATGATCTCGAGTTCATCACGTAGTTGGGTGACAATATTCTCTAAATTTTGTGTTTTTTCAGCTAAGGTTGGATTGTTATTAACTTGTAATTGTTGCTCTAAATCGGTTTTTTCATCGCGAAGTTTAGCAATAATAAAACGAAGTTTTTCGTTTTCTTTAAGTAATTCTTGAGTAAAACGTTTACCTTCTTCAAATAATTCAAGAAAACGATCAGCTGATGCTGGAGTTTGTTTATCACTCATCGGCACCCCTTTTAGAAATCATCGCCGCTTGTTAATGAGTATGCAAGTCTCGTTAATGCATTGATGCATTTTATTTAAATAATCACGTACTAACCAAGATGAAATAGGAATATATGAGAAATGTTGCTAAATTAAAAAGTATGCTTATATAAATTTTTTTTAAGTATATTAATCCATTAGAAAAAATATCGTAAATAAATACGATGTTTTGCGATAACTGAAAAACGAGGTATGCTATAGCTATGAAAACGGTGTTGATCGCCGATGACTCCAGAACTTTTCGAGCTCTTGAGCAAGCATTTTTAGTGCAACGTGGTTTTCGTGTAATACAAGCAGGAGATGGGGCAGAAGCATTACGTTTAGTTTATAGCGAAAAGCCCGATCTTATTTTATTAGATATTCAAATGCCAGTAATGGATGGTGCTTCGGTATTAGCTACATTAAAATCAAACCAATCAACAAAAACCATACCAGTGATTGTTATTACCACTATTGGGCGTGATAAAGATCGAGAGATTATGTTACGTGGCGGAGCAGATGATTTTATTTCAAAACCGATCAATGGCGCTGAATTATTAAAAAAAGTAAAACGGTTATTAGAATAGGCTTAAGTACCAGACTAATTAGGGACACCCCCTTATTTTTTAAGCATTTTGCCCCATTAAAAGCTGTTGTACTTTAGCATCCCACTCAGAGGCTGAAAAACCTAAGTTGCGAATAGCCTGACGTTTTGCCGGGGCAAGACTCAAATAAGGGGTAAACATTTCACTTGGCCATCTAGCTTTGGGAGTATTACGCGCAGCCCAACTACGCCCATCCCATCCTAAATTGCGTAAAATGACTTGTTCGCTTTTTGAAAGCTGGGTCCATTCTTCGTTGCTGTTCATAAGCTCGCCAAGTGAGCGGAGCGAAGAGGGATCTTTAACTAAAGTTTTTCCAGTATATTTTTCTTCAACCATAGTAGCATCATTTGCATCGATATTTGATGCTCTGCTTTTTGCTAAACTTGGTTGCGGACCACCCAAATCAGGATCATAGTTTCGTTGTATACCCCAACCATCAGCTGGGGCACTCATGCGATGAGGTTTATTAGCTCTTGCGGTTTGTGGTGCCGTAGAGCCAATAAGAGATTCGGTTTCTCTAGGCATTACCTCAGACAAAGATGAAGCAGCGAGTAGTTGTTCAGATAATTTCTCAATTATTTGTTGCGTTACCTGTTGTGCAACTTTTTGTGCAACATTTTGCGCGATGGTTTGTACCAGTTGACTGGCTTGTTCGGGTTGATTAGCGATATTACCTAATTGAGAAAAAACCGAAGATAGTTGTGTGTCAATATCGCCAAGTGCAGCATCAGTCAGATTGCCAATGCTGTTAGTTCCGCTCATTGAAGCGCCAGCGCGAAGAGTACCGCGACCTGCTTTTGCTTGCCCTCTGGCAGCTCCTCCTGTGGCATTGGCTGTGGCATTGGCTGTGGCATTGGCTGTAGCATTAGCACTTTTAGCCAAACTACCCTTGGTGTTTGGTGTTGCTGCGGTATAAACGTTGGTAGCTGAAGTTTTACCTAGGTTAGGTTGATGGTATCTGGGTTGCATACCCGAAACACGTTCTTTAGCGGCACGGGCCTTGCGCATTTGTGGGGTCAAATGTTTATTACGCTTGGCCCGCATACACTTTTTTTGTTCACCTTGGGTATCAGTGAATAATTCGTTGGTAGATTCAAATAGAGAATCGTTAAGGGCAATGATATCGTCATCAAGACCTTTAGTTAGCTCTTTAGTGCTGATTTGTTTTGGAGGGTTGAGCGTCAATAAACTGACGTCTTCAAAGCATTTGCTTTTAGATTTTTGAATAGTTTTAATGGTGTTGCCAGCTTTTTGATAATGGCGCTGTAGTTTATTGTAATAATTCATTACTTGACTACGATTGCGAGCACGAACTTGCAACGCTTCATCGTCATCAAGACCTTCAGTTGATTGCAGCGTAGGTGGCTGCGGCATTTCAGACTTTTTCGAGTCTTTTATAAGCTTGCGCGTATCAACTGAAGTAGCCCCACCTTTTTGTACTTGTGCGGACATTTTATTAAGAAATTTATTAACATGGCATGCGCGACTAGGAAATTCATCTGATTGCAGAGCAATAAGTGATTTATCGGTAAGTGCTCGGTACTCACTTGGTTTACCTGAACCAATTGTTGAAAAGAAACGTCCTTTATTAACAGCTGTTTGTGCTTTGAATTTAGTATTAGCGGCGAGAGTTTCAAATCCTTGTTTTACCTCAGATTTTCCGTTGGTTTTTGCTAATAGCTCGGTTGCCTTGCCACGAGCAAAATTCGGCATCGCTTTAACATTTGGGTTTTGTACAAAGGCATCAACATTTTTTGCCGCTCGTGGTTCTCCTGGATTACGCTGCACCATCGACATCGCGGCTTTTTGTGCTGGTCGTGGTGTATTAGTAGTTACTAATGAACCTAACATGTCGGCAGCAGGTTTGACCGACTCGAACTGGTTTTTAGCGGCCTGTTGCATACCAAAACGTAAGAATTGATTTTTGGTACCCGCGTCAGCTTTTGAAGACTGCATAAAGCGGCTATTTAATATATTGCTTGCCGCTTGTTCGGTTTTTGGATTTTCTAAGATGTTTTCATGCAAAATACCAGTTTGTTGGGTGGTATTTATCGCTTTTTCAAAACCAGGTTGTTTGGTTAATCGATTAAGCGCATTACTCGCCTGTGTTGCCTTAGGAGGGTTTTTGACCATGGTTTGGCGAAATAATTTCTTTTGCGCTTCGGTTAATTTGCTTTGTATTTCAGTATTATTTTCCCAGTTTGCGACAGCATGTTTTGATTCAGGGCCATCGCTGCCACCCCTTATTTGTTGATACTGACGAAATAGTTCTTCTTCTTGTTTTAATTCTTGGCGGTTAATACTGGTTTGTCTATTAGTAACTATTTTTTGTGCAACTTTTACAGCAGTTTCTTTTTGTTTTTCACTAACTTGTTGCTGTTTTTTCGCAATTTTCTTATTTTTTTCAGCGTCTTCTTCAATATCTTTTATTTTTTCATCAGTGTCACTACGATTTTGAATAATCTGCGCAGCGACGTCGGCATCTAGCCCAGTAGGTATGGGTGCGCCTGAAATATCAACGTTAATTCTTTGCACAGCCATGGCGCCACCTATTGTAAATTGAGCTAGGGAAAATAGATAGTTAGCCCCAGCTCGGTTTATTAAAAATCTAATCCCAAGTTTGCTTAACCAGCAAACTTGCGAATTACTCCTTGAGCAGTATCATACAACATTTTTGAGATATTTGATATCATCTGCAGCGTTTGTTGTTGTTTTTGTAAAGTATTTTGCATATCGGTGTTTGCTAGTTGAGCATCTTCACCAACTGTACTCATTTTTTCTTCGAGTTCTTTAATATAATCTTCTAATTCTCTTTTAGTAGTGCATTTATTATTTGAGTCAGGCTCACCAATTAATGGTTCATCGCCAAAAAACTGAGTTTCAATAGGTGTTTTGCTGAAATCTACCTTAGCGTCGTCTTTGGCGTCATTTGGTAATGGTTTTAAGCAATCGCGAGCAGCTTTTAACTCGGCGCGAATTTGTTTTCTTATTTCATTGTAAAATTTAACTTTTTTGGCAAACAGGTGAAGATCTTCGGTAGATGAGAGGTATGCATCACGCAATACTTGTTGTACT
Organism: Deltaproteobacteria bacterium; assembly: GCA_016931625.1. Classification (NCBI taxonomy): domain Bacteria; kingdom Pseudomonadati; phylum Myxococcota; class Myxococcia; species Deltaproteobacteria bacterium. The sequence continues at coordinate 8,999 of JAFGEK010000069.1, forward strand.
AAAGCATTGGGATCAATACAGCCACCGTTTACCGCCATTTTGTTTACAAATTCACTCCAACGTTTTTGTATTTCGCTGCTAGGAGCAGCATCAAAAATGCCATGACAAATATTTGATAATTCAGCTCGATCTTCAGCACTGAAATTATGGGCATTTTCGTTAGTTAGATCAGGGCCGAAAGTTGGGTTAAGCGAAAACTCAGGTATCGGGTATTCATCGTCAATATCGACATTTTCGATACCAGTAAAAGATTCGAACGCTATTTCGGTACTACTGCCATCTTCATCAAATTGATCATCAATTTCATATAACTCATCTTCAGCGGCTATAACGACTTCTGAGCCATCTTTTGATGCTGTATTTTTGTTTACGTTGTAATCAACGGAAGTCATGTAATTCTCCTCGAAATAGGCGTTATTATTTGTTTAGAGGAGCACGTCTTCCTCTTGGCTAATTTACAGCTAAAGACAGCAATAAGAAAAAATCAGATGTTTTTATCTTCTGGTATACCAGCAGCATCTGGTGCATTTGCTTGTAAATAACGTTCACGTCTTCTAGCTTCTACGGCTGGATTATCTTCAATCTGATCATTAGCTTGAGTATCAGGTTCTGCTTTTTGCGATGCAGAGATAGCTTGGTTTGCTGCATCCAAAGCTTTTTGAGCTTGAGCTCTTGCTTGCTCAGCGCGTCTAGCATCATCAGCTTGTGCTGCTGGCAGTTCACTTTGCAATTTAACATTTTCAGCCATCAGCTTGTCCATTTGCTGCATTTTGCTTTGAATTTCCATCTGAATGGAGGCTATTTGCTGCTGAACAGCATTTAGTTGAGTATCGCAATTGCTTTGCCACTCCGCCAAGCGTTTTTTGAAATCTTCGTCGTCTTCTTTTTTGCCTTGAACTGGTTTCTCCGCTTCAAATTTTTCCTGAAGGGATTGTAGTTTTTCGGTTTCGGCTTGCAGTTTAGCAATTAACTCAGCAATGCCAGCACCAAGGCCATCGAGTTCAGCACAGTTTGCCTGCAGTTGTGCTTGAATGGACTCACTCATACTGCCACCTTTAGTGGCTGTCATAACTGCTGAGTTAGCGATTATATTTACGTTTACGTTAATGTTGTTGCCACTTCCGCCAGTATAAGTCATGATAATTCTCCGTTATTCACAAAATTGAAACAATTAACTTTTTAACCAGCTAACGTTTAAAAATAACCGTTCGCTGGAGGTTCAGCTCGCGATTTACCCCCTTACTCATCTTTTGCGCTTCCCCTACAGATTGGTTACTCTTTTCTGCAATTTTTTGTACGCCACGTACCATATGGCGTTCATTAATCTTACCTTTGTCTACCTGTACCCACACTGACTCACCTGCTACAACTAAGCCATTAATCATGAGTTGGTGGCCTACTGGTAAATCTTCTGGAAGCTCGATTTCAAAGAGGTTTTTAATATTTTTACTAGGTTCATCGAGGTTAATGGGGTCACCGTTTCGCTGCTCAAGATATTCGAGTTTTTTAAGATTTTCTTCGGTTGGTAAATAAGATTTACCAAGGATCGTTTCTGCAAAAGAATTTTCTTCTGGTGAACGTATAGTTTCACGTAATTGAGCACTAGCTAGTGCTAAATGCTTTTGGGCTTCATCAAGACCTTCAGAACTCCATTCAACATCATCGCCTTCATCTGGTATTGGTATAGGCGCATGACTATCATCACCTATGTTGAAACCCTTAGTTTTTCGGCGACGGGTACGTACAAATCCGGCCTGTTGTACAAGGCGAACAGCGTCTTCAGTAGAAATTTTATTTAAATTACGCTGTTGTTTTAGTTTAGCCTCTTCTTTTTCTGATAGGGTTTTAAGCGGACGGTTAACAATTTGAGCGGGTACTTGACCAGGAATTTGTTTATCAACTGGCCCCTGGATTGGTGGTGCTGTGTTTTGTGGGCCTTGCAGTTTGGGGGTTTCAGCAGGTGTTACGCGGGGCAGTGGTTGTGGTTGTCCTCCTGAGCGAATTTGACCAGCCATTGCACTACTCCTTTATTTAGGTATTCAAGGACACACCCTATATAGTCGTAACAAATTTTGTAGCAAGCTGACAACAAGATGCGGCATTAGACTTCGATACCATGTACTTTTAAAATGGCTTTAGCTCGATTAACCCACTGAGCATAATAGCCTAAAGGAGCACCAATTTCGACAGCACGCATTAAATCAGTAATGCCTTCTTTAAGATGGCCTGAAGAAATTTTTGATTCACCACGGTAGGTATAGCTGACTACGTCATTAAAATTAGTAGTAAGTGCCATATCATAAGCCACTATCGCTTCTTTATATTTTTTAAGTGCCTGATTAGCAGCACCAGCAGCACGCCAATAGCGACTAACAAAAGGTTTATACAGGGTTAAAACAGAAAAAATATTTAAAGCGGGCTGATATTTACCGTAATTATAAAGATAGTGCCCCATTAAAAAAATTACTTCTATTTCTTTTTCATCTAGCTGCATTAGTTCGGCGAGAGTTACTTCGCCGCGTAAAAATTTTTTTGCAATATATTCAACTAAACGAGCAAAAGTAACAACAACACTATCGTTTGCCATGATATTGATCGGGTAGCAGTCAAATATGCGTAATGTCAATATGTTCTAAAATGCTACTTAGGTGGTTCAACCACATCAGATTCATGGTTCGATTAGCTTAAGGGCTTATAACCAGGACTAATCATTGCGAACGCTGGGAGAATTCTTTTAATTCGGTTTGTAATTCTAGTGCCTCACTATGATTAGGAACAATTTTAAGCACAGAATTAAGCCATTTTAGTGCTGCTTGAGGATTTTGTTGGGCAGACAATTTAGCAATTTCAAAAGATAGATCTGCCATCGCGCGTTTATAACTGCCATCAATATGCTTAGGCGTGGTGCGGATAGCTTCTTTAAGCTCAGCTATTGCAGTGCTATTATCGCCGTTAGCAAGAGCCTGGTCTGCTTTAAATACGTGCTCACGTGCCTTTACCCATGGAGCGCAAGCTGGGCATGCGCCGGGATGTTGTTTGAGTAAGTAATATCCGTCAATATATCCAGTTTCATATTTGGTGGTCATCAAGCATTCTTTAGGGTGGTCGTAAAAATCAGGAAGTCGAAAAATTGCATGACCTAATTCATGAGCAAGAATAAAAGCACCAATAACATTTAAACGCTCTTGATGAGATAATTTGTCTAAACCATCTTCTTTAAAGAATGGGATTTCAGTAAACATAGAGAAAGTTGAACTAAACATCGCACGCCCGCGCATAGCTCGGCGTGATGGCGATTGCAGTGCAGCACCTCCGACTTTACATTTTTGAAAAACCGTGTGCGGAAAAGGCTCAGAGCCAAGGTCATATAAAATAAAAGCATTGGTTAAGATTAAATCTGCCACGTTCTGTTTGCGCATCGCACATATCCATCGTACATAAGAGCGCTCATCAGCGTGTTTTTCTGATAAAAGAGAAGCGCCATTAGCGAGTTTAAAATTTTTAAGCAGTGCTATTTTTTTGTCATGTTCAGCTTGTAATTTTTGCGCGATGATTTCGTATGAAGATAGTTCAGCTTGTACATTACTTGGAAAAAATGCTTTAAGCTCTTCAAGTTTCCAGTGGGATAAAAAATTAATGACATATTTTTGATCAATACTTTGTGCTGAGCGAATATTCGGTCGTACACGTAATGGCTCAAAATTATTAACACAGGCATTGCCATCAGGTGCATAAGTATCAAGAAAGTTTTTTACATTGGTGTGGCCAACAATTTTAAATTTTAAATGAGCAAAGCTAAGTTTATCGGCTACAGTTTTTTGAGCTTCATGGAGAATAACCTGAGCGTCAGTATCACTAACTTCTTTAAATTCTGGGTCGTTTGCTATTAAGACTGTAAGTAATAACTCGGGATTATTTACCGGAGTAATATTTTTAGAAGATTTATGGTTTGCAGCAGCAAAAGATGCCAATAGCGTAGGTATAAATGACAAAAAAAGGACTAAACCGGCTCGCCGTAAAATTTTAGCATAATGCCATTTGATAATAATTTTAACTTGCATGCAGTATGAGCCTTTGGTGATGCATTATGGCACATCCGGGCTTATAACTTTAATATTACCGCATGATTATTAGGTAGCTGCAATAAAAGATAATTTTTTATTTAAAGATACCCTTCATTTTGCAATATTGTTGTTCTAAGGCAAACCAATCAACTTCAGCCCCTAAGGTTGCAAGAATAGACATTAATCCCAGACGTACACGAAAGAGAAAGAGAAATTCGCCAGGAATAGTTAACTGCATCAGGTTTTGTTTATTTTGTATTAGTTGGCGCATAGAATGAGTTTGTTCGAGGTCGATTTTTCGAATTCCAGGTTGCAGCATCGGACCAAATAAAGAGCGGGTTAAAGCGCGAGCGGCTTCAAAGTCATAGGTGCGATAATGTTTGACCATACCTAAAGCAACAAAGGCTTCGTTTAAAGCATCACGATCATCATTTTGTGTGGCTATGGTAAGCGCGGATAACTTAGCAACAAAAGACATATCAAATTCACGTATGCACCCATAATCAAGCATCGCAACCGTGCCGTCTTGACGAAATAAAAAATTACCAGGATGTGGGTCACAGTTATAAAGGCGATGCTGAAATAGAGTGTTGACGTAGTATTCAAATAAAGCTTGCCCAATAGAATTTCTTACTTTTGGTGATGGATTAGTAGCGACAAAATCGTTTAAGTAAAGCCCATCAATAAAAGTTGAGGTTAATACATTGCGGGCACAATAATTAATATGGACTTCTGGTATAATAATGACTGGATGATTTTTATAAATAAAACCAAAACGTTGTTGCCCTCGAGCTTCGCAAAGATAATTGCATTCTTGTAAGAAACGAGTACGCGCCTCTTCAATAACATTATGCATTTTAGCATTACGATAAATTAGTGAAGCAAAACGAGTACCAACAGCGGCAGGTCCAAAATCAGCGGCGATGGCGCGTTCGATGTTTGGATATTGCACTTTAACCGCAACAATAGTGCCATTGTATAAACGAGCACGATGTACTTGACCTATAGAGGCGGCAGCTATTGGGGTTGTTTCTATTGAATCAAGAATTTCATCGGCATTATCAGGATTATCTGAGAGTGCTTTTTTAATGATAATTCGCGCTTGGGCACTACTCATTGGTTTGGCATGTGTTTGCAAAACTGAAAGCGCGGCTTTTAATTTAGGCGGCAATGCTACATCAGAGTAACTTAAGACCTGACCGACTTTCATGGCCACGCCTTTAAGTTCTGCAAGCGAAGTGACTAAAGCTATAATTGCTTCTTCATCAATTTCTTCTTGGTCATCATCGGTATTTATTACACGCTTGCGAGAATCATTAATAGCTACACCAGCTCGTAAGGCTGCAGAGGCTGTACGCCCAAGTCGGCCTAAAGTAGAAGTTGGCACTTCTTCGATTTCGTTATCAAGTAGCTGAGCTTTGAGCAGCGATATAAGAAGTTGGTTTTGCTCGTCCATCTAGTTCTTACCCAGGGTATTATCAACCCAGAATTAGCATTACATTTAATTAATCGCTAGTCACACATTGATTAAAATATTCTATAGCAATTCAAATTATACATGTTATTCTTTTAGGTGTGGGGTCATAATTGCCTTGTAATACTTAATTGCAAAATATGGAACGTTGATTGCAGGAATTAAAGAGAAAGCAGCATCGAGGAGGCGATATGACCTTAATTTCATCTGAAAGTATTCTTTTTATCGATGATGAACAACCTGTAAGAGTCGCTTTTGCCCGCATAGTTAAATTTCATGGATTTAACATAGATCTAGCAGCAGATCACAATGAAGCGCGTGAACTGGTAAGCAAAAACTCATATGCAGTGATTGCTACAGATTATCGTATGCCCGAGGTTGATGGATTGACATTAATCGAAGAGCTAAAACAACATCAGCCCAATGCGAGCTATATGCTGGTTTCAGGTGAATGTGATTTAACTTTGGCGATGCAGGCTGTAAATGAACACGGGGTTAGCTATATTGTTACTAAACCGTGGGATGCCGATGAGTTAAAGGTGTTATTAAATAAAGCAATAACCACACATCAAGAAAAAGTTTTACAATCCAGAGTGCAACAGAGTGTAGTTGGTCAAAGTCGTTCGTTTGAAGAACAAAAGCGAAGATTGCAAGAGGCTTTATTACGAAGTGAAACATTTCTTGCTGAAATATTACTAAATGCTCTTGATTTGCGACATCATGAAACTCGGGCACATTGTCGACGTGTTGCCACCTATTCACGTATGTTAGCAGAGCAAATGGGTGTTGCTGGTTCAGCTTTGCAATCAATTTATCAAGGTTCGTTATTACATGATATTGGCAAAATTGGTGTGCCTGACAGCATTTTACTTAAACCAGGCCCGCTTGACGCAGAAGAGTGGGCAATTATGCGACAGCATTCGTCTAATGGCGCCAAATTACTTGAAGGATTTGAGTCACTAGCTGGCGCAAGAGAAATTGTTTTGCAGCATCATGAACGATGGGATGGTACAGGATACCCGGGAGGTTTAGCAGGAAAGTCAATTTGTATTGGTGCGCGAATATTTGCCGTTGCCGATGCTCTTGATGCGATGTTGTCGGAGCGTCCGTATCGCGAACCAATGAGTTTTGCTGCTGCTAAAAAACAACTCACGCTAAATAGTAATAGCCAATTTGATGCTGATGCGGTCGCCGCGTTTTTAGCTATTTGCGAACAACAATGGCTTGAGGTACGTAAGCAATTTGTTGATGAACTATACAACTCAAAATCAAGCAGTAGCGAAGCTGCTTAAATATTTTTATTCGCGCCTTCAGTTAATTTAGGATATAGGCTGTATTTAAAACTAAAAGCCAATCAAAGAGAAATTGATGTCACCATTGATATGTATTACTGGCGGCGCTGGATTTATTGGTTCTGCAGTAGCTGAAAGATTTATTGCAGCTAATTGGGAGGTTGCGGTTATTGATGATTTATCTTCAGGAAAACGCAAAAATGTACCGCAAAAAGCAAAATTTTTTCAACAAGATGTTTGTGATGCTGAAACTAAAAATTTAATTGTACAGCTACAACCCGAAGTTATTTGTCATCAAGCAGCTCAAATTGATGTACGTCGCTCTATGTATGACCCTGTACATGACTGCAAAATTAATTTATGTGGTCTTTTGAATATACTTGAAGGAGCGCGTTTAGCAAAAACGGTGCAGCATATAGTTTTTGCTTCTAGTGGTGGCGCAATTTATGGTGATACTGAGCAAATACCAACTCCCGAATCGCATCCAGCGTATCCAGTTTCTAATTATGGGGTAGCCAAGGCCGCCAGCGAATTATATCTTGGTGTTTATTATACTAATTACGGCATTTCTTATACGGCTTTACGTTATGCTAATGTATATGGGCCACGCCAAGATCCCCATGGTGAAGCTGGAGTGGTAGCAATTTTTAGTGATAAGTTACTTGCTAATCAACCATGTATTATTTATGGCGATGGTCGTCAAACTCGTGACTATGTTTTTGTAAAGGACGTTGCGCAGGCCAATTTTTTAGCCGTACAAAAGCAATACCTTGGTGCAGTCAATATTGGTACCGGTATTGAAACCGACGTGAATGAACTTTATGCAAACTTAACAGAAGTAGCAGGTGTAAGTTTAACCACAAAGTATGTTGATGCGCGAGTTGGTGAGCAACGTCGCTCATGTATAGATACAAGTTTAGCTGCGCGTGTTTTAGGCTGGAGTTCGCAAGTTAGTTTAAAAACGGGTTTGGCAAAGACATACTCTTGGTTTAAACAAAAAAAAACAAATATTAATTAGGCTTTGAGAAGTAAGGATTGCGGCCATTCATTTGGTCAGCAGTTGGTTTTAGTGGAATTTTACGTGGCGGATAGCCTTGCGAGTATGGGCAGTCGTTTTGCGGGGTGCTTTCATAAGAAGGTATCGATTTAATTTGCTGCTTGGCTAAAAATGCTGGGGTAAATAGAGTTTTGGCAATTTTGCCACGCATGTCTTTGGCAGTCGGTAAGCCCAAATAAAATAAAACCGTAGGCGTAATGTCTAATATTGATACATCATTTAAAATTTTTGCAGCATTTATCCCAGGGCCATTTGCTACGATAATACCTTGATCAAGATGCACTCCACCATAGGGTTCAGATTTAAATGGATGTGGTCGTTCAACATGGCCAAAGCCATGATCAGAGAGTAGCAACACTAATGTATCTGGGCCACGCACCGCGTCTAAAATACGTCCAATGCGAGCGTCGGTATCTATGTAGCATTGCTCAAAGGCACGACCAAAGCGCCGCTGCAATTCACTGATGTGCCAAGTGGGTAAACCTAAGTCTTTAAGACGTTGCTCAACATACCATAATGGTTCTTTAAAAATCCAGAAGCGATGACCCATAGTATCGGTACATTGAAAATAAGCTAGTACAACCTCGGCTTTTGCTTGATCAACAAAATTTAGCGTCAGAGCTTCAACTGAACGCGCGCGCGCCAAGCTCCATTTAAAAGTATACATGTAACGTTTAAGGTAAGGTAATTGATAGATTGGTGAATGGTCTCTGGGCACGTCGGCAAAATAGGTAATTTCAGTGTCACTGATATCGCTTGCCTCAACGATCAGTTTAGTGGCTTGAGGTTCTAAACTACTTGGCTGCACAAAATTTTTAACATCGCGATAAAAAGAGCCTTTAATGGTGGTTTGGCGTTTGTCACCTAATAGTTCTTTTGGTGCAATCATGATCCCATGTTTTAACGGCTCGGCCGGCCAACTAATTACCCAACCTACCGTAAGTGAGCGGACACCATACTGATCAAGGATGTTCCATAACGCTTTAGATTTGCGATCATTACTAGTAACCACATGACTAGTTTGGGTACGTACATTTGGAGGGTTAAAAGCAGTGTCGGTTTTATGATCCCAAATGCCATGTTGCCCAGGGAGTTTGCCGGTTACTGCCGATGTCCAAACTTGGGGGGTACGGGTAGGCCAATAAGATTCGAGATGACCACGAGTGCCTTCTTGCATAAGCTTGGCGATATTAGGGATCACGCCTTTTTGCGCATATGGTTCGACGATATTTAAAGAAGCGCCATCTATCCCAATAATTACCACTTTGGCGGGATATTTAGCTGCGGCTGATTGCACGAAAAAAATCACTAAAAGATAAACTATAGCGAGATGAAAAACTCTCACGATTGCTCCTTTTATTTACGAGAATATGCAGCACATAACATTGCTTATATGAATTTTTCAAATATTGGGTACTTGATAACGTAAAGCCTTGACTTTATTTATTAGCGCACGTAGGCAGCAGCAAGCTTCTTTACCAATAACATCACCAGCTTTTGCGTGAGAGTTGCTGGCGGCTGCTGTGAATGATGGTACTGGCGCTTTATCAATTTTGTAGTAAGGGATTGTATTAAATGGTTTCAGTACAACATCTTGCTTATGGTGGTTGGCCAAATTGTTATCGGGTTAGTGATGGTGAGGTCGAAATTATTGCAGTTACTGATATCGGTCCGCGTATTATCCGTTGTGGCTTGGTCGGTGGCACTAATTTATTTTTTGAACGGGTAACTGATAAAGGCCGAACTGGAGGCAACAAGTTTCGTTATTATGGTGGGCATCGTTTATGGTGCGCTCCTGAGAGTAAAGCGCTGACCTATAATCCCGATAATCAGTTGGTACATTGTGAAGAATTAATTAATGGCGTTTTATTGCGGCAGGTTATCGAGAGTAGCACGGGTATTGAAAAGTCTATTCAAATTACACTGGATAGCGTTAATCATATTTTTTCTTTAATTCATTGTATTACCAACAAGGGTTCGCAACCAATTACTATAAGCCCATGGGCGTTAACCATGCTTTACCCTGGCGGGGTAGCAATAGTACCACAATATCGTCAGGGCGATGACGAAGGCTATTTACCTAATCGCACCATGGCTTTATGGCCATATACGGATATGAATGACGCCCGGGTAACTTGGGGGGCTGATTATACTTTAGTACGTCAAAATCCCAATGCGGGAGATAAGCGTTTCAAGTTTGGTGTTACTTTACCTCAAGGCTGGCTCGCGTATTTAAATCAAGGGGTATTGTTTATTAAAACGTTTGAATTTGTTCATGGCGCTAGCTATCCTGATAATGGCGTTAATAGTGAAGTGTATACTGTTGGTGATTTTCTTGAACTTGAATCATTTGCACCGTTATGCGAGCTAGCTGTTGGGGCAAAAGCAATGCATGGTGAGCAATGGTCGCTTGTTCGTGTTCATGAGCAACTTGATGACGAAGCTTCAGTGTGGCCGTTGATTGGTAAGCATATAAAAAAGGCGTTGGGACTATAACGACTCCCAAGTTGACAAATGTAGCTTTAGTGGCTACATTTTAATTATGCGTGCTGCTGGGATCCGAGAAGTAAAAAATCGTCTAAGTGAATTTCTGCGACTTGTACGCAATGGCGAGTCTGTATTGATTACTGATCACGAGCGTGTTGTCGCCCAACTTTCACCACCGCCAAGTTATCTTGGTATGCCGTATGAGAATACCAATGCGGCGCTTGAGCGTTTGCAAGCTCAGGGATTATTGAGGCTAGCTAATGCAGAAATGGCAAGTTTGTATGAACCGCCATTACCTAAACCATCGTACTCTGTCGATATTAAAAAAGAATTAGCAGCTATTAGAGCACAAGTAATTGATTTCGAGGATGACGACTTTTGATTTATATTGAATCGAGCGTGCTGTTAGAGATTTACTTAAGCCAAGTGCGAGCAGCTAAAGCTTTAGAGATTATTACCCAGCATCAAGCTAAAGTGTCATCTTGGTTGCTTTCTATTGAAGTGTCGATAGTATTAAGACGGGTATTAAATCGTTCGGCCAAAGATAAAAATTTATTAACAGCCGCTATGAAACGTTTGCAGAAAGATCTTACGGCGATTTCATTATTTGATGGTTTGCCAATATTAGCTGATCGAATCAATGAAGAGTCAAAATTTGCTCGTTGTCGCGCTCTTGATGCTATTCATGTTGCATCTGCTATGCTGATTCGTGATTTGACCGGTCAAAATATGCAAATTGCGACTTTTGATAATCGCGTAGCCGATCTCGCCAATTCTTTGGGGCTTGCTGTTGTTTTATAACGTTTCCCCTCGCTTTTATTTATAAAAATTGCTACAAAACAAAACACTTGTTAAAGAATTGTCATTAATATTATTGAGGGGAGATCATGCTTTTATATAGCGCCGCAATAGTAGTGCATTTGTTATTAGCCGCAAATACCAATGCGCCATCAAAGCCCGAGAGGCTGCCAAGTTCATTGGCAAATTCATCGGCAAATTCATTGGCAAATTCATTAGCCATTGTCGCTTTAGACGGCCCTGATGTGCGGGCAGAAGTTGCCCGTCTTTTTGAGCTTGCTCGTGAGCGTGGAACCTATGTACTTGATGCTGATGCCGTATCGCAAAAAGTACGTATGGTACCGGCTAATTGTGGCACAGACGCTGCAAGCGCTAATGCGGCAGTAGCAACGCCGCTTTGTGATAGCAAACTTAGCGATAGCAGCAACTGCTATTGTCGTTATAGTGAAGAAGCGCTGGCAATAATGTTGCAAAGCGCCTATGAGGCCGAAGGGCATTTTCAAGATCAAAAAGCCGCGGAGTTACGGCGAAAGATAATCAACATTTTCAATCGTGAACCGCAACCGAGCGTGCGCATGGTGCAAATTGCAGGCGAGGCGTTATTGGGTCGCGCTAGCGGTAGCTATGCCCAAGGCAATAATGAAGAAGCGGCAAAATGGGCCCGTCAAGCGATGCGTCATTTTAGTTCGGTTCGTATTGACCCGATGCTTTTTTCACCACCATTGCGAAAGTTATTTGATAAAGCGCTGGCAGCGGTAAAACATGAAAATCAATTTAAAATATTGGTGCGTAGCGATGTGGTGGGGCAATTATGGGCGGATGGCAACAATTTAGGGGCAATCAATCAGCAAAAAATTATTACCTTACCAGCAGGCGATTATCGTTTATGGCTTATGGCTAGTGATGGCACGTTAACGCTACCGCAGGCTGTAGTATTAAGGGCCAAATCTGACCAAGATACTCAAGCTAGCGCGGCGGTGAAGGAAGTCGAAATTAATTTTGATCATAGGCTCGATCAGCGCTTAGTGCTGAACAAACCAGTGCTGGTACGTTGTGCAGGTAATGAATGCCAAGATTTATTGGTGCGCTTACGGATTCGTCTTGGGGTTAGCGAATTAGTAGGCATTGGTTATGGGCCGAACAGTGTTTTGCAAGCTTTATTAGTCTCAGCACAAGCGCCGCCACGTTGGATCCCGGTTTCAGCTTTTGGTGGTGAGTTATTTGGCAATCAAAATTTTGTTGAACCAGCAAAATTAGCGACTAACCCTGATGCAGCGGCAGTACCACAAAATAATGCGGCCCCACCGCCAAGCTTTCTGTCTCGGCATAAATGGCAATTAATGGCAGGTATTGCTGGGGCTATTGCATTAGGGGTGGGTGCATATCATCATAAACAAGCAATCGACGCGCGCGATAAGGCCGCTACCAAAGGTATTTCTCAAGCAGAGCACAACACCTTTAATAGAAACGCCGATTCAAAAACTGAGATGGCATTAATTTTTTATGGGATTGGCGCTGCTGGTATGGGCACTGCCGGTATTATGTTTTGGTTAGATTTTTAAAAACAAGCCCTATGCTCATTTGATTTGAATAAAATGTTCATTTGAGCTATCATAGATAAAATGAAATCTACAATATATCAAGCGCAAGATAAATTTTTAAAATTAATCAATCCACTTAAACTTTATCAAGCCAGCCCGGTTGAACGTATTCGTAGAATCAAACAAGGGGTAGATGCTCAACTTATGTTGTATGTAATTGATAGTTTAGGTATGCCTAAACAACATTTTTATAAAATCTTAGGGTTACCTATTGCGACCATGAATCGCAAAGTGCATAAAAACGAGCAACTTTCAATTGAGCAAGGCGAGCGTATTTTTGGCATTATAAAACTTATTGGCCAAGTGCAGACCATGGTTAATCAGTCTGGTGAGTCAAAGGGTTTTAATGCGGCAAAATGGGTAGCTAACTGGATCAATGAGCCTTTATCCGCCTTAGGGGGCAAGCGACCTTCTGATTATATGGATACCATCGAGGGCCAAGAGTTGGTGGCGAATTTGCTGGCGCGTATTCAAAGCGGAGCTTATGCATAAAAAAATGCTTTATGCCTGGCGCATTGGGATTGATACACCGGATTATACTGCAGATAACATGACTGGCGAAGGAGCAAAGTGTACCGGCGGTCGTTGGAATAGAAAAGGCACAGCGATGCTTTATGCATCATCAAGTATCGCCTTAGCCTGTTTAGAAACTTTAGTTCATATCAATTCTTTTAGTTTGCCGCTTAACCGCTATCTTGTGCGTATTGATATTCCTGCTGAGGTTTATAAGTGCAGGCAGATCATTAATGCCAAAGATCTTGAGATCGGCTGGGACGCTGTGCCAGAGGGCAAGATTAGTATAGATGTTGGCCAGCAATGGATCGCAAGCATGGCAAGTGCGGTATTACAAGTCCCCTCGGTAATAGTGCCCGAGGAGTTAAATGTTCTTTTAAATCCTGCACATCCTGACTGCAGCAAAATAACCGCGAGCAAAATTCGTCGTTATCAATATGATCCACGCCTTAATTTCTAGCCAATATGACCTATATAGCTAACGGCGAGATCATTTTTTAACAGTGTCGCAAAATGCGACATTGTTAGTGTGTCATTTTGCGACATCGCTCTTTTCTACTCGTCAACTCAAAAATAAAAGCGTATATATTTTGACACATTAGGGGGCGGCCCAGATTAGCACGAAGTTTGCACAGACAAACCATCTAAGTGTTGGGCTAGCGCCTAATTAAGGCAAGGGCAGTTTTAAGCAGCTTATGCGCAGATACTGCTAAGAGAGGTTTTAAAAATGAACACCAAACGTCACGTTTTCAATGTCATCCCGAACGCAGTGAGGGATCTTACCCTCTGCATTAAACAAATGATATCGCGAATATTTTTATTAATACTAACTATAATTTTAACCACCAGCTGCATTAATGATAACAACACGGCGGCGGCTGATGATGATGGTTTTACCTGTGATCAATATCGGCGCTGCAGTTCTGAGGGCTATGTATGCAATTATAGTGACAATATGTGTATTCGCATCGCCTTATGCGAGGCCCAAGGCAAAGTCGCCGCTGATGGGTCGTGCCAAGTGTGTGGTGATGGTTATAAAACCGGCCTTGAAACTTGCGATGATGGCCCCGAGGGCAGTGCTACCTGCACGATTGCGTGCACCACTTCGGTTTGTAATGATGGTATTATCAATATAAAAGCTGATGAAGAATGTGATGACGGTGTGGCCAACGGCAAAGAATATGACGGCTGCACAAAAGAGTGCAAAATAGCGCCGTTTTGCGGTGATCATGAAATCAACGGCCCCGAAGTCTGCGACGACGGTCCTGGTAATGGTGATAATTGGACCTTAACCAAACACTGCAAAAAAGATTGCAGCGGCTTTGCCCCATATTGCGGCGATAAAGATATTAACGGCCTTGAAAAATGTGATGATGGTATTGCTAATAGTGATGAGTGGTCACTTTCTCCGCATTGCAATGGATCTTGTTCAGGCGGCGCAAATTATTGTGGCGATGGCAGCGAACAAAGTTTGCAAAAGTGTGATGACAACGATGCGTGTACTACAGATAGTTGTATTAAAGATGTTGGTTGTCAGAATGTATTCGACGCCGCCATTTGCAACAAGTTAGCTTTTGTCACCCAACCTGAGGCCGAACAGTTTCGCTCAGCCCCTTGGGCGCCGTTTTCGGTGGCGGTGTTAGACACCCATAATAATATAGTTAGTGGAGCTAATGCCACGGTTGCTTTAAGTGTAACTAGCGGTAGTGGCAAATTAATTGGTAATCAAACAGTAGATGCAGTTAACGGTATCGCCACTTTTAACGATATAGCATACGACACCCAAGAAGATGGGGTTAAAATTAGCGCGAGCGTTCATCTAATTGGCCAGGTTGAAAGTATACCAGTGAAAGTGACTCATTCATCTTTGGCAATGGTGTCCTCGGGTAATTTACACACCTGTGCAATTACTAAAGCAGGTGAATTGTGGTGTTGGGGCAATAACTATAATGGTCAATTAGGTGATGGTACTTTTGAAAATAAAATAATTCCTGTTCGCATAGGTAATGAGTATTGGCAATTCATTACTACCGGTTTCTATTATTCTTGTGGAATAAAAAAAGATCATACTTTATGGTGCTGGGGTAAATATGGCGAAAATTTAGGATTAGATAATGAAAATAATACAGATGTAAATACCCCAAAGCAAGTGGGCTCTGATAATAATTGGCAATCAGTAGTTGCTAGCAGTTCTCATACATGTGGGTTGAAAAATAATGCTGAACTATGATGCTGGGGTGATAATTCTAGCTATCAACTTGGTATCGATGAAACAATAAGATATACGAATAAACCAACTCGCATAATTAGCGATAATAGGTGGCATGCTGTTGCCATTGGTAAAGATTTTACCTGTGCAATAACTGATACTAATGAGCTTTGGTATTGGGGCAATGAATGGGATATATACCCACAGGGCTGGTACGCAACTACATATAAAGTTCCAACCAAAATAAGCAATAAAAATAATTGGCGATCGGTTTCTTCATTTAATCAGCACGCCTGTGCCATAAACAATAATAATGAATTATGGTGTTGGGGAGCAAATGATTATGGTCAATTAGGTGCCGGAACAAAAGAAGTCGAGACATTTGCAGTACAAGTAGAGCGAAATATAAATTGGCAATCAGTGTTTGTTGGTTTTCGTCAAACCTGTGCTATTAGTAATAATAGTACTCTTTGGTGTTGGGGCAATAATTTATTAGGTCAGTTAGGTGTTGGTGACAATATTAATACAAACAGACCAAAACAAGTTGGTAGTGATGCAGATTGGCAAATGGTTTCAATCGGTAATCAGTCTGCTTGTGCTCTTAAAAAAGATGGTATGCTTTGGTGCTGGGGAAAACCTTATATTAAAGGTGATGGCCTAATTTACTCAGCGAATTCTCCTGTGCAAATTGGTACAGCTAAAGACTGGCAGCAGGTGGCAGCCGATGGTTCTTCTGTTTGCGGTATTAAAAATGGTGGTGAATTATGGTGTTGGGGTAAAAATAGCTGGGGTGAATTTGATTATGCAACCTATAAACAAGTGCCAACAAAAATCGGTAGTGATAATAACTGGCAATCAGTATCAGTTTTTTATGATGCGACATGTGGTATTAAAAACAGTGGTGAGTTGTGGTGTTGGGATGATAATAGCTATTATGGTCGTCTTGGTTTAGGCAGCGATATTGAGTATTTTAAATCACCACAACGAGTAGGTACAGCTAACGATTGGCAGTTTATAAAAATATCTTATACTAATGCTTGTGGATTGCGAAATGGTGGTAAATTATGGTGTTGGGGTGATAACCTCTCTGGTCAATTAGGTATTGGCGGTAATGATTTAAACACACAAAAAGCGCCAAAATTTGTTAATGGCACCTGGAAATCAGTCGATATTGGTTTGTCGTTTGTTCAAAGTAGTTGCGCAATAAATTCAAGCGATGCATTGTATTGTTGGGGTAATGGTTTTAATCCTAATTATAACGATTATGAAAATGTAGCTATCAAAGCACCAAAATTTGTAGATTCAAATTTAACTTGGCTGTCAATTGCTGTTGGGGATGAAATATTTTGTGGTATTAAAAATGATGCTACTTTGTGGTGTTGGGGTTATAATAGCTATAAAGATATATTTATTAATAAGCCAACTATGGTTGGTACCGATAATAATTGGCAAGACATTATATTAAAAAGCACATCTGGATATATGTTAAAAACTGACAACACAATGTGGACAATTAATTGGGGTGAAAATCATTTTGATAAAATTAGTCAATTTGGCAGTGATGCCGATTGGCTTTCTTTATCAACTGAAGGTGGCCCATGTGCGATTAAACAAGACCACTCACTTTGGTGTTGGGGTAATAATTATGTTGGCCAATTAGCTAATGGTAAAGCCTGGCTTGAATCGCCGGTTTCGATTGTGATCCCATAATCAAGTTTATCAACTTAATACCGTCTGGTTTACTGAGCCGCAGTTAGTTACCGCGCCGTAGTAATAATTTGCGCATTTTTCACATTATGATTAAATAATTTTTGTTGTTGTTACGTCACATAGGCTAAGGTCGAGGCATTGGTGTGCTAAAAATTCTAAAGATATTGTGGTAACTTATTGAAATAATTAAAAGATCGCCAAAATATTTAAGGATTAATTAGTGCAGGTTGTCGAAAACTGACTTTCGTTGTAGTGTGCAAAGATATAAATTCTTTGCTTTGAGCAAAAGTAGGAGATAAACCGTGAGGAAAATTCTTTCTCTATCAGTAATTTCATTGCTGGCAGCATGCGGAAGTTCATCGAGTATTAAGACGACTGATCTTCCTGAAAACAGCGAAAACTGCCCCTATGGCGGCGTTCAGATTGATTCTGGCGGCAAAACCACCATCATCTGTAATGGTGCAAACGGTACTGTCGGCGATGATGGTACCATGGGCTATTCGTCACTTATTGAACGAACAGTTTTAGCTACCGGTGATGCTAACTGCGAAGCCGGTGGTGTGATGATTGTATCAGGTATTGACAACGGCGCTGGTGAAGGTGGTGTTGCTAGTGATAGTATATTACAAACCGGTGAAATAGTTGGCGACCCAACTTATGTATGTAATTTATCTTCGAGCGAGAAAGTTGGCTCATTAGATCCACCAAGCACCGCAGATGGTACTGCAGCGATAACTACAAATGGTGGTGAAGGCCAGGGCACAGCAACATATGATGATGGTGTTAACCCTGTTGAATATGCAGGTTATGGCGGTAATGCTGGTGGTGTTGATATCAAAATGGTTACTGGCAGCAATGGCGGCCATGTAAAGGTATTTAAAAATACTATTCCAACCGCGCCAACTGTTGCTGTACCAAGTAAATCTGATTTTAGTTTTGGTAAATTACCAACAGTTTTTGAGAAAGATGATAATGAGGCTGCTACTAATTGTGTTGTAGACACTGATAATAGTAATACAGGTGTATCGATTACTGGCAGTGTTGTTGCATGGCAAACCAGTACAGGCGCTTGGGCATGCGCACAGTGCGATAATGTTAATGGCGTAGATTGGCCATCAGCTGCTGCTCAGGCAATTTATATAAAAGCTAATTGTCGTGTAAAAATGGCAAATATAACATATAATATTCTTGGTAGCTGTGTTAATGCAGGAAGAATTACAAGTACTGGCAATAACTTTACACTTAATTGTCAAGATTATTATGGTACTAATACCTCATCAATAGATTCATCAGGTTTACTCCAAGGCAGTGTTGCTGAGGCTGGTGGTAATATTAATATTAATACAGCATATTCATTTTATAATTCAGGTAGCATTGTGCTTTCAGCAGACGATCCAGCCAATAGCAGCTCTACCGATGCTAAAGGTGGCAATTTAACTATAACGGCTACCAATGGCTCTATTTATAATGCTGGAGCAATTACCTCTATTGGTAGTAACCCCATAACAAATAGTATTAACGCAGCTTCAGGTGGTACAGGTGGTGATGTTACCCTCGCTGCAGCATATCATTGCTATAATTCTGGCGCTATTACAACTGATGGTGGTCCTTCTCCTAGTAGTTTAGAAAATGGTTTACAAGCAGGTGGTGACGCTGGCGCAGTTAAATTGTTAGCTGGCGGCGATTACACAATAGCATCGCAAGATTATGTTGGTACATTATTAAACACTGGCGCTATTAGTGCCAAAGGTGGCCAAGTATCAAGTGGATGTAGCGTTCAATCAGGCGCAGGTGTACTACAAACTCGTTGCGATGCAGGTAATGGTGGCAATGTTCTTTTTGCTGCGGCCAATGGTTCTCTTACAAGCACAGGAACAATAGCAACTACCGGTGGCAGTACCATAACTGCAGCTGATTTACGCAATGGCGGCAATGGTGGCACGGTAGACTTTATTGTCGTAACTAATCACAATTCACCTATATCCACGGCGAATATTTTAATACCTTCAGGTAGCATTACCATCTCTGGTGCAATTGATACCAGTGGTGGCAGTGGTTCTATCGGTGGTGATGGTAAAAAGGTTACTGTTAGTTTAGATCCGGGCTTATTACCAAATGGGCAAGAGATAGTGCTTTATGGCTATACTTCGCTTGTTGCCAAGGGTGGCAATGGCAAAATGGCCGAAGGTGATAACAGTGATACGTTAACCGATTATGGCAATGGCGCAGCAGTAAATATTAGTACTACTTATGGTACGCTTGCCAACAGCAACGTTAAAACCCCTGGTGGTGCTGTTATTAACTATGCCAATATTGACACTCGTGGTGGTAGTGTAACACCAGCAACCAGTCTTACTGATACAGATCTAGATGTTGGTCTTGGTGGTAAAGTTTCATTAACAACGCAACAGAATTCTTACTTTGTTAATACTAGCGATACAGAATATGAAGTCGCTAAAAACTATGGTTCTATTACCACTACCGGTGGTAGTTGTGTTGGTGGTACAGGTATAAGTTGTCAAGCTCGTGGTGGTGACGCAGGTTCTATCGGTATTTATGGGCGTGCTGGGGTAAACAATGATGCGAATGTTACGTTTACCGCAATGGGTGGTGGTTCTACTGATGGTATTGCCGGTAATGGCGCTCCGGTTTCAATAGGTTCAGATGATGGCCTGGTATATAACAGAGTTGACATCGTTACTTCAGGTGGTGAAGGCGCTAATGGTGGTGATGCAGCCAAGATTCTCTTGGTTGGTATGTCTTTAGATAGCAATGCAGATCTTAATGCTGCCGGCGGTAACGATGGCGGTGATGGCGCTAATATTGAGATACTTTCACTATCAGGCTTTAGTACTGCTCGTGGTACTATGATTGCTACCGGTGAAGGCACTGGTGCCGATGGCATCATTACTAAAGATGGTCGTGTAGAAATTAGCAATTAATTTGGTTTGCTAGTTAGTTATTAATACATATAACCCCACCAGTAGTTTAAGCAGTTTTTAAGTTACTGGTGGGTTTTTTTATTTTATGGCATCTTCATATCCACGCAAAAACGCCAAAACGGCAGCACGGTTACTTTGCCTTTAGAAAAATATTTTTCACCGCTATGTACTTGAAATATACGCGGTATATTAAGGCGTTCGCTAAAGTAATGGGTAGCTTGACTAATAGGGCGCTCACCGGTTTTACACTCAACCGCAAATTCAACTTGGCTATCACGTAAAACAACAAAATCAATTTCACGTTTATTAGTATCGCGCAAAAAACGCAATTCCATTTTATAACCTTCGGTGTCCTCAGTATAATGACAATATTTTAAGAGTTGACTTGCAACAAGATTTTCAAATCTTGCCGCGGGGTCTTTAATAGCTGACCAATCCCATAAATATAGTTTTTTTTCTTTTTTTACCGCGCGAATACGCGGTACGCCATAGGGAGCAATTCTAAAACAGATATACATATTTTCTAAAATTTGCAGCCAGCGCTCAACCGTTTTATGGTCAACTTCTAAATCTTGTTTTAAATTGGCAACCGATAAAGGTGAGCCAACTTTTTCTGGTAAGAGATCAACAAGATGTTCAATAAGACTAGTTTCTCGTACTCGTTCTAAATCACGCAAATCTTGGCGAATAACTCGTGATAAGCGGTCACGTTGCCAAATACGATGTTCAGTTTCATCTTGCAATAAAAAAGGCTCAGGAAAGCCGCTAAAACGACTTAATAAATCAAGTTCTTTTGCGCCTGGATTATTATGTATTTCTCTTAAAGATAGTGGGTGCAAGCGAAAATAGCGATAACGATTAGCCAATGAATCGCCACCTTTGCGGTAATAATCTAATCTTGCTGAACCAGTAACTATAAAGCGACGAAAAGATTTTTCGGTGTCATACAAACCCTTAAGCAGGTTACGCCAATGGGCATATTTGTGGATCTCATCAAAGATTAATAGCGATTCGTTAGCGGGCAATTCACCTTTGCGTAAGCTTGGAGCTACGCGGGGATCATCCCAATTTAAATAAGCGGGATGGCGTTCGTTTGCAGTAGGGCCAAGTAAACCAAGCGCTAATGTGGTTTTTCCGACTTGGCGTGGTCCACCAATAAAAATCATCTTATTTAAAGATAAGGCTTTATTAATGCCTGGAAGAAGGTAACGAGTAACGTGCATAAAATGGACTATAGTCTATTTTAGTAATGAGTAAAATGGACTGTTGTCCATTTTGGTCATTTTTTAGTGATATGCGGTATTGTTTACAAATGAGCCACTTGCAAAAGTCACTACAAAGCAAATTCTCGTCACTCCTGCGAAAGCAGGAGTCTATAACTAATTGATATTGCAGAACATTATGGATTCCCACTTTCGTGGGAATGACGGTATTTTTATTATATTTGTTAAATGCCTCGACTTTTGCAAGTGGCTCAAATATGCTGTTTTATTCTTGTTTTAAATATTACATGTAAATATAATATTTATATGCCGCAATTACATTTTTCAATATCTTCGCAACTGGCGCAAATCCTTGAAGAAAAAGCCAGGACTGCAGGTGTTAGTCTTTCGAGTTATTTGGCAAATTTAGTGCAAACGCAAATTAGCAATAATTGGCCAGTCGGATATTTTGAACAAGTAGTTGGTCGTTGGTCAGGTAGGCCGCTTGAACGGATGCCACAAGGCAATTTTGAAGAACGAGAGTTATTTTAATACAATCGCCTAATCGCAGAGATGTGTAGTGCAATCAGTGGGGGTAGAATGTATTTGCTAGACACCAATGTATGTATCAATATTCTTAATGGAACTAATGAACCACTGCTTGAAAGAATGCGTGAGCATAACCCTTCTGAATTGCGACTATCTGTTGTAGTTAAAGCGGAATTGCTTTTTGGTGCACGCTATAGCAATCGCCCTGGTGAAAATTTGGCCTTATTAACCAAGTTTTTCAAACCATTTATCAAAACCCGCCGTTAAACCTCGTCGTTCAGGACGAGGATATAAGGCGGATGTTAAATTTTCATTTACTGATTTTCAACATATTGTTTAATTTTTTCCAAGGGAGCGCCTCCACAAGAAGCTGCGAAGTAGCTTGGTGACCATAACACTTTTTTAAAATACTTCTTAGCAAGTGATGGTACCTCACGTCTTAAAACATATGATGAAACACCTTTTAAGCTATTTACTAATTTTGCAATCGATATTTTTGGTGGATAAGAAACAATTAAGTGCACATGGTCTGCTTCACCATTACACGCATTTAATGTGCATTCATAATTAGCACAAACATCAGAAAATACTCTTGCACAACATTGCATTACTTTTTCGTTAAGGATTCTTCGCCTATATTTTGTCACAAATACTAAATGTACTTTTAAGTTAAATACGCAATGTTTTCCGTGCTGTATATCGCTTGACGCACTCATATTCCAAACGTATTGTCTATCTATGCTAGTGCGCAAGGTTTTTAAATATCGGCTAAAGATTAAAGATAAAACCATAGAAGCCAAATTGCAGCAAACTGCTGGTTGCGTGCGTTTTGTGTGGAATAAAGCATTAGCTCTGCAAAAAGAAAGGCTCGACAATAAACAGTATACTCTTAACTATAACAAACTTGCAGGCGAGCTTAAAAACTGGAAAGGCCAAGCCGATACAGCATGGCTTAATGATGTTCACTCACAACCTTTGCAGCAAAAGCTTAAAGATTTAGCTAAAGCTCTTAAAGAAGCATTTCAAAAAACTAATCCAAAGCAGTTTCCTCGCTTTAAGAAAAAAGGCCAACACGCCAGCTTTCGCCAGCCTCAAGGCTTTAAAATTAATGGCAATAGAGTCTATCTGCCAAAGATAGGTTGGGTTTTAATGTTTAAGAGTCGTGATATTGAGGGCACTGCAAAAAATATCACAGTTTCTCGCAAATGCTGCAACTGGTACGTATCAATACAAACCGAGCAAGAGGTGTTAAAACCAATACATCCTGCAAAATCGATGATTGGTATTGATATGGGTGTTGCACGGTTTGCTACCCTTTCAGATGGTAGATATATCGAGCCATTAAGTAGTTTTAAAAAGCTTGAGAAGAAGCTAGCTAAATTGCAGCGGCAGCTAGCACGCAAAGTAAAGTTTTCAAGTAACTGGAAAAAACAAAAGCAGAAAATATCCAAGCTTCATATTCGTATTGCCGATGCCAGAGTTGATTTTTTACATAAGGTTTCAACTAATATCAGCAAAAACCACGCTATGATTGTAGTTGAGGACCTTAAGATTAAAAATATGAGCGCATCGGCTAAAGGCACTAAAGATAATCCAGGTCGTAATATAAAAGCTAAAGCTGGATTAAATAAGCGTATATTAGACCAAGGTTGGTATGAGTTTCGAAGGCAGCTTGAGTATAAACAACTATGGCGTGGTGGTCAGCTCTTAGCAGTACCACCAGCATATACTAGTCAGCGCTGCTCTTCTTGTGGCCATAAGGCTAAAGAAAATCGTAAAAGCCAAGCTGTATTTAATTGTGTTGCCTGCGGCCATAGTTCAAATGCTGATTTAAATGCTGCCAAAAATATTTTAAGGGCGGGGCACGCCCTATTAGCCTGTGGAGATACTTCGCCTGTTGTAAGGGCGTCGGCCCAGGAACCCCTAGCAGCTTAATTGCTGTTAGGAATCCTCGGTCTTTAGGCCGAGGAGGATGTCAAAAGTCTACCATTCGATGATAAGTGCGCTGAGCAATATGGCCTAATTCGTGCGGATCTCACCCGTACCGGCACACTCATTGGCCCTAACGATATGATGATTGCCGCGACTGCCAAGGCAAACAATCTTATTTTAGTTACACATAATACCTCAGAATTTTCACGGGTTATTGGACTACCAATTGATGATTGGGAGATTGAGGGCAAAATATTATAGGAACATTTTATAAAATTATACGCACTGATATTGTTAAATTATACGATTTAATCGTATAATTAAACAATGTGGATACCGAGAATAATCGAAGCGCGGTTATTGAATTCAGTGGCAACTCGACCAGCAATAGTACTAACAGGCGCACGTCAAACCGGTAAAACATCAACTTTGCGTCGTTTGTTTGGCAATTATAATTTTGTTTCACTTGATTTACCCACTGAGGCTGAACTTGCTGAAAAAGAGCCGCAAAATTTTTTTAACCGTCATCCCTTACCGTTGATTGTTGATGAAGTACAATACGCCCCCAACATTTTTCGTCATTTAAAATCTATAATTGATGAAAATCGTAACGAATATGGTCGCATTTTGCTAACCGGTTCACAGAAATTTAATTTGATGAAAGGAGTATCTGAATCTTTGGCGGGTAGATGTGACGTAATAACTCTTGAGACGCTCTCATTGGCTGAAATACAGTCAACCTTACCTAAATTAGATTTGCTAACCGTAATATTGCGTGGTGGTTTTCCAGAGTTATATGCAAATTTAGAAATTGACGTAGTTTCTTTTTATAACTCATATCTAGCCACCTATTTAGAACGCGATGTACGGGCACTTACGATGGTAGGTAGTTTGCGCGATTTCGAGCGTTTTGTAAGAGCATGTGCATTGCGCTCTGGTAATTTGCTTAATAAAGCTGAATTAGCACGTGATATCGGTATTGCACCTTCAACCGCGAATCAATGGCTTTCAGTGCTTGAGGCTTCAGGCCAAGTGATCTTACTTGAACCGTGGTTTTCAAATAAAAGTAAATCTTTGGTTAAAAGCCCAAAGATTTATTTTGCTGATAGTGGGCTTTTATGTAGTTTGCTCAATATTCGTAATCAAACAGAATTAATTAATTATCCAGCGATAGGTGCGATTTGGGAAACCTTTGTGTTTGCGCAACTTAGGCAACGTGAGCAGATGGCAGGTAGAAAAAATAGCTTATTTTTTTATCGTGATCGTGTACGTGAAGTTGATTTTGTAATTTCAGCTGCAGGTGAATTATCTCTTTTTGATGCCAAATGGACTGAATTACCGGATAATCGGGATGCAGCGAATTTAATATATACTAAAAATATATTATCAGATGAGCAGGTGATTGGTGGTGGTATTATTTGCCGAACGCCAGTCGGTGTTCTGCTGATAGATAATTTTCGGGCGATATCAATTAATGAAATTTTTAATTAAATAGGGCGTGTCCTAATTATGACCAGGGTATTTTAGTTTTGAGAATATTTGTTTGTTTCTTAACTAATGATTTGGAGGGTTAATAATTTCGTTAATAAAAGGCACTATTTCATTAGGGATAGTTATATTTAATTTATTAGCGATTGCTTGATTAACCACCAAATTAGTACTAATAGGTGGTTGCATACCGATTTCTTTTAAAGATTTATTAGATTCAAGTATCACTCGGGCAAGCGCCGCAGCTTGATTACCAATTTGGTGTAAATCGATAGATACTGACATTAGGGCACCGGCACGGGCAAATTTGTCTGAAAGTGAAGTAAACAATGGTAACTTGTATTTAAAAGTTAAACGCTGCAAAAAATAAAACATTTCGGTGTTCATGATAAATTTATCATTGGCAAACCAAACACCATGTATTTCATGGGCATACTTGTCGATAGTTAAACTAATTTGATCTTGATTGCTAATAGCTACCGGAATTATTTCGATACCCAATGATTCAACCTGTTTTTTAGCTTCAATTATTGAAGAGTTAGGATGGTTTTGCTGATAAAAAGTAAGCACTTTAGCTAAAGATGGTAACATCATTTTAAATTTAATAAATTCGGTTAGCGGCGGAGTTTCTACTGAAATACCAATAAAATTAGGATAGTTATCAAGATCATAAGATTTATAATCCAGCACCATGGCAAATAAAACCGTAGTATTGTTAATGTATTGTTTTGCCCATAGCGTGGGTTCGACGCCAATAGTAAAAATTAAATCTGGTTGGTATTGGTTAATTGCTTTTGTCAAAGCTGTTTCATTGGTGGAGTTACAAATAGCATAAGTAGCAATAGTTGCATCGATTTGAGATGAGAATTGCTGTGCAGCATACAAAGTAAAGCTATGTGATTTATTGAGAACAATTGCGATTTTTGGGTTACCGGCTTGTGTCGCTAATTTTACCTTTAGAGGTTTAATGCTATGAGCACAACTAATGTTGAACAGTAAAAGCAAACAAGGGTAAAAAAATAATTTTATAAGATTCCGCATTTTTACATGCCTTCCCTAATTGAGGTGTTGAATTTTATAAAATTATCAAATCCTAAAAGCGCCAAAATTTGCTTACCGAGGTCATTATTTTGCATATTTAAAAAGGCATCAGTTAATTTATTTACTATTTTTATATCATTGTAGTTATTTACCGAACAAAGCAGTGACCGAAGAATAGGTTTGGTGGTCCCAAAAACAGTTAGCTGTTTAACGGCCGAGGGGTTGATTTTTAATAATACCTCGAAACTTTGATTGGTAACTAACGCAATATCAACTTGATTAAATGACAATGCTAAAAGGGCATCAATATCTTTGCTTACCGGTAAAATAATGGTGTTTTGTATATTGAAATTGCTAGTGTCAATTAAATTAAAAACATATTTAGTGTTGCTATTAATATTAGAGGGAATGCCTGATACAGCGATGGTTAATTTGCTAGATTTTTCCAGAATATTGTTAGTATTTTTTACTAAAACTTTTTTATAAAAGGCAGAATTGTCAACGCTAGGTACCAATAGCGGAGTAATTTTGTGTAAATTATTTATAGTAGAAAATAATTTAGAATTTATTATAACAAAGCCTGGCCGGTCTTGGTTTAATAATTTTTCGAAATCATGTTGATTTTGTAGGGGTACGAAATTAAATGAGTTATCTATTTGAGATAAGTATTTATTCAATAATTCTGTGGCTTTTATTAAAGCAACATAATTAATATCTGGATCAAAAAAATAAATCTGACCTAGGTTATCTTGTCTAGCGTTAGCATTTAGGGGTAGTAAATTAATAATTAGAAAACATAAAATAATATTACAATGTTTGATCAATGATGGATAGGTTGACGCTATTTGATATAAATTTTTCAACGTATAATCCTCGTGATATTGAAACCTAAGTAATATTTAACATACATAGCAAAGATACTTAATATTTACTACTCACATTTAATTTGATTAAATATCAAAGGACCAATCGCATTTTTAGTATTTTCATGTTCAATTAATTTTATAGTTTGTTCATTAGGGCCTGGTTTAGCAAAAAGAAAACCTTGTGCATAATCACATTTAAGTTGTTGTAGAATTTTTAATTGCTCGATAGTTTCAACACCTTCGCCAATAACTGCGAATTTTAAAGTATGAGCCATTAAAATCACCGCTTGCACAATAGCGGTTAAATTCTGGTTGGTATCGATATCACAAATTAATGAGCGATCGATTTTAATAATGCTTAAAGGTAATTTTAATAAACTACGGTAAGAAAAATAGCCGCTGCCAAAATCGTCAATGGCTAGAGCAACACCTAAATTGTGGATATTATGAAAAATATTGATCAGAGATGGATCAAGGCGGGTCATTAAACTTTCAGTAATTTCTAAAGTTAAGCAATCACTACCGAGATCAAAATGCTTTAAAATATTAGCAACAAAATCGTCAAGACGGCGAACGCATTGACGATACGAAATATTAATGAACATTTTAGCCCAGGTTGCGCCGCGGTGATGCCAATCTAATAAATCTTTACAGGCATGTTCTAAAACCCAATTACCGATAGGTACAATCATACCCGA
The DNA here is from genome assembly GCA_016931625.1 of Deltaproteobacteria bacterium. NCBI lineage: Bacteria > Pseudomonadati > Myxococcota > Myxococcia > Deltaproteobacteria bacterium. The sequence continues at coordinate 36,922 of JAFGEK010000069.1, forward strand.
TTCTTCAGCAATAGGAATAAAAGAACCAGGAGGTATTAATCCACGTTGCGGATGTTGCCACCGCACTAAAGCTTCAAAACCATAAATAGCACCATTGCTTAAGTTAATAATAGGTTGATAATGAAGGAGAAATTCATCACGATCAAGAGCTTTGCGCAAACCCACGTCAATGGTTAAACGCAACAAGGTATTGCTAGTCATCGATTGTTCAAATACAGCGAATGTATTTTTACCTTTGACTTTTGCTGCATACATCGCAGCATCTGCATTTTTTAATAAGGTTTCACGATCATTGCCACTATCTGGATATATTGCAATACCAACACTAACGGTGGTGATAATTTCACGTTCACCAATGGTAAGTGGTTTTTCGAGCATGGCGATGATGCGTTCGGCAACGGTAATAGCTTCATCCACTCCACGTAGCTCGTCTAAAAGTATGCAAAATTCATCACCGCCAAGTCTTCCCATAGTAGTTGATTCATGAGGGTCGAAATGACGTGAAACCGAATCACTTTGACGCACACAAGATAAAAGCCGCTTGGCAACAGCACATAAAAGCTCATCGCCCATTGAGTGGCCTAAAGAATCATTGGTGGTTTTAAAATCATCGAGGTCTAAAAATAAAACTGCTAGTACGCGATGATAACGTTGAGCATGCAATAATGCTTGATCAAGACGGTCATTAAATAAACGGCGGTTTGGAAGTTTGGTTAATACATCGTAATAGGCCATAAAAAAAATTTGGTCTTGGGCTTGTTTTTGGCTAATGGTATAGCGGATGGTTCGTTCAAGCGAAGTGGCGGTTAACTCAGATTTAATTAAATAATCGGCGGCACCAGCTTGCATAGCTTCAATATCGACATCGTGATTGCCCTGACCAGTAAGAAATATAATAGGTGTACGTAAACTTGCTTGATTGGCCAATTTAATTAGTTCGATACCAGAATTTGCCCCAAGACGATAATCAAAAATCAGTAGGTCATATTTATTTGTAAGAAATGATTCATGTGCTTGGTTAAAATCAGGTATCCAATCGATAGTAAAGGATATGTTGCTAATTTCATCTAAAATAGATTTGGTGAGAAAATAATCATCTTCATCATCTTCAACTAGTAAAATATGTAGATTCTTTGGAAGTAAAGGAGAGTTTGGTTGAGTTGGCATGAATTGGTAATCCATAAAAATTCCTCATGCATTTAATTTTGAATTGTCTAAATTTAAAATACAAGCTTTCATATAATTACCTAGGCAGTTTAACGATTTCAAACCAATATTTATTAATGGCAATAACAACTTCAATTAGTGCTGAAAAAGAAACTGGCTTTACAATAAATGAATTACCTCCATCATTATACGAACGTATGATATCTTCTTCTTCTTTTGAGGTGGTCAATAAAACGACTGGGATATGACGGAGATCAGGATCAGCTTTAATTTCTTTAAGTGCTTCACGCCCGTCCATGCGAGGCATGTTTAGATCAAGTAAAATCAAATCAGGTAACGGATTTGCGTTAATGTTACTATAATTACCATGGTGATTAAGGTAATCGAGTAATTCTTGGCCGTCTTCAACAAAGCGCAATTCATTATTTAAACGAGCTTCTTTAAAGGCTTCTTTAGTTAAGAGGCGATCCTCTTCATCGTCATCAGCCATTAGAATCATTATACTCTCCATTTTGCACTTCCTTTTGTTCTTGATTTTCAATTGCTGTAAATTGTTGCGAGGGGAAACGAATTAAAAAAGTGGTACCAAAACCAGGCTCGCTAGTGGCTGTAATGGTGCCTTCGTGCCGCTCAACAATTTTACGACAAATGGCAAGCCCCATACCCGTTCCTTCATATGCAGAGCGACCATGTAAACGTTGAAATAGCCCAAAGATACGTTCAGTATATTTCATCTCAAAGCCAATACCGTTATCTTTTACTTCTATATTATAGAAATCAGTATCATTTTCATTGTGGATATTTTTAATGATTATTAATGGTTCTACTTGAGGTCTTTGAAATTTTAGGGCGTTACTGATAAGATTTTGAAAGAGCTGCCGTATTTGTAAGGGATCGGCTATAATAGTTGGTAAGTCGTGAACTTCAATATGAGCATGGTTCTCTTCAATACGCACTTCTAAATCTTCAAGGACTTCTTTAATCAATGAAGACAAGGCAACGGGTTGAAATGGACGAGCCTTAGTGGTGAGACGTGAATAATGCAGCAGTTCATTTATTAAGGTCTGCATTCGGGTACTGGCATTGATCATACGCTGCATATAATCAAGTCCCTCAGAATCTAATGCTGCTCCACAACGTGATTGCAAGCGATCACTAAAAGCACGAATCTTACGTAAAGGTTCTTGGAGATCGTGTGAGGCGATATAGGCGAATTGTTCGAGTTCCTGATTGCTTTTTTTAAGTTTTTCGGTAGTGAGAAATAGCTCTGCGGTACGTTCTTTGACTCTTTGTTCAAGTTTATCATGTGCTTGAGAAAGATGAGCGTTAAGTTCATGTAATGAACGATTGCGTTCAGAAATAGTGTCGTTCATTAAAATTATCGCATTACTTAATTCGGTTAATTCTGGTGGACTATTTTTTAACTTAATTGAAATATTAGCAGCACCACTACTTATTGATCGGACACAATTAAGCAATTTGGCAATAGGTATTAATACCACATTGCGTAGACTTATAGTGCCAATAATAATGGTAATAGTTAAAAGTAAAATTACAAAAGAAACCGAAACTAATAAATTTTGCAGCAGGTGAGATCTTAATAACTGTTTACTTTGTTCGATCTGAACTTCGAGATTTTTTCGTGATAAAATATAGCGAATAGTGCCCCAAAATTTATCTTCGGTAATGATTTTAGCGTCTACTTCTAATAAAGATAAGCCGTTAAGGTATCCTTCGTGAATATGAATATTATTATTGATTTTAATTGTTTGTGCCGGCTTATGGTTATCATCAAGTAAGTGCGTGTAGGTATTAATAAAATTGTTATCATTATTAGTACGAGTATCGACAAGAATTTTGCCGCTTTGATCATAAACCATACCATATAAAATTTCATCATCGTGTTTTACGGTGGTGTTAAGAATTTCAATAAGAAAGAAATAATCATGTAAAGCAATAGCTCTTTGCGAAGCTAAAGCAGTAGTAAGAGCAATAGCGCTAGCTTTTTGTCTTAATCTTTTAATAATAATTTCTATTTGGGTATGTAGAGTTTGATTTGATTCAGATATTTGACGATATATCGAAAAGCTTGTGGTTAAAATTTGGCTGCAAAGTAAAATACCAACAAAAATAAGCAATAGTCGTGTATTTAATTTAAGATGTTTTAACACAACTAGTACCTTATAAAGTTCTAAAGATTACTAATTTAATGACACGCTGCATAACTATTCACCCAATAGCATCAGCTAACACTAGCTAATCTATTCATAGTAAACGGATCATTTAAGCTTAATGCAAAGGGGAACGGGAAGCACGAAGTGTGTTTTATTTATTTCATGCTTAAGAAGGTTAAAAACCTCGTCTTAAAGGAGAGGGAGACTCAGTGCGACAAAAAAAGTTGATTAGCTGACAATAAATACTCAATAGATACTTGAATCTAGCGAGCATGTAGTTCTTGCAAGCTTTTCACTTCAATTTCATCGGCCATGGATTCAATTGCTAAAGTGGCAGCTGCGGCGCCAGCAAGTGTAGTAATACATGGAACATTATGTTGTACAGCTGCGGTACGAATAGCCCAACCATCTTGAAATGAAGAAACCCCAAGAGGTGTATTAATAATTAATGAAATCTGAGCACTCTTAATAGCATCGACGCAGTTTGGTCGGCCTTCACTTACTTTTAATATTTCACGCACTTCAATCTCATGCTCGCGTAGCACTTTTGCAGTACCGCGTGTTGCTACTAATTCAAAGCCAACTGCGGATAAGCGTTTGGCAATCCCGACAACATTTTTATGGTCACGTTCATTTACCGTAATAAAGGCAGTGCCTTTACGTGGTAGACGAGTATTAGCGCCCAATTGTGCTTTATAATATGCATGGCCAATATCATTGGCTATTCCCATAACTTCGCCGGTAGAGCGCATTTCAGGGGTTAGCTTGGGATCAAAACCAGGAAATTTGATAAACGGAAACACCGGGGTTTTGACACAAACTCGTGGTACTTCAAGATCACGAGTTATTCCAAGATCTTTAAGTTTTTCACCCATCATCAAATGAGTAGCAATTTTGGCGCAAGGTATACCCGTTGCTTTTGAAACAAATGGTACTGTACGTGAAGCACGTGGATTAACTTCAATGATAAATAATTTGTCATTAATATCGATAGCATATTGCACATTCATTAAACCAACGATCCCGAGTGCTTTGGCTAAGATGCGGGTGGTTGATTTAATTTCATCGATTAATTCTTTTGAGATTTGATAAGGAGGCAAGACACATGAAGAATCACCTGAATGCACACCAGCTTGTTCAATATGCTGCATAATGCCAGCGACGATGCAATCTTCACCATCACATAAGGCATCAACGTCAACTTCAATGGCATCGTCAATAAACTTATCAATAAGAATCGAGCCTTCAGGAGCGGCATGTAAAGCTTCTTCAACGAATTTAGCTAAATCTTCGCGATTATCTACGATGGCCATAGCGCGGCCACCAAGAACAAAAGAAGGACGTACTAATAAAGAATAACCAAGTTTATCAGCAATAACGTGAGCTTCTTCGGCACTTTTAGCAAAACCATGAGCAGGGTAGCGTAAACCAAGTTCGCGTAGTAATTTGCTAAATCGTTCTCGATCAGAAGCTAGGTGCACAGCATCAGCAGGCGTACCAAGTACTTTTACGCCCTCATTGGCAAGCGCCTGAGTCATATTGATGGGTGTTTGCCCACCAAATTGTACGATGACGCCTTCAGGTTTTTCACAAGCTACTACTTCAAGCACATCTTCAAGAGTAAGAGGTTCAAAGTAAAGACGATCACTGGTATCGTAGTCAGTCGAAACAGTCTCGGGGTTTGAATTAATCATTATGCTGGTAATGCCCATATCGCGTAGGGCTAACGAGGCATGACAGCAGCAATAATCAAATTCAATGCCTTGGCCGATACGGTTTGGTCCACTACCCAAAATTACAACTCTGCGATTTTTTGTGGGGCTGGATTCGTTTTCTTCTTCGTAAGTTGAATACATATATGGGGTATATGATTCAAACTCTGCGGCACAAGTATCAACTAACTTGTATACCGGTCGCATATTTTCACGATAACGACGTTGGCGTACTTCAGCAATGCTAGCGTTGCATAAATGGGCAACACGGCGATCTGAAAAGCCATACTCTTTAGCATTACGAAGTGTATCGCTTGATATACTTGCAAGTGGTTTGCCTCGCATTTTTTGTTGCAAGAGTGAACATTGTTCAAGCTGATCAAGAAACCACTTATCAATACGAGTTAAGCGATGTAATTCATCGATACCAAAACCAGCCTCTAAAGCTGACATCAGTAAACGTACACGATATTCATTTGGTTGCTTAAATGAGCGTGCAAATTCGTGCAAGGTAAGACGAGGTGGTTCCCAAGCGCGTACACTTTCTAGTGAACGTAATGCTTTAAATAGTGACTCTTTAAAAGTGCGGCCGATAGCCATTACTTCACCGACCGACTTCATTTGGGTGCCGAGGGTGATATCAACCCCAGGGAATTTCTCAAAAGCAAATTTAGGTATTTTGGTAACTACATAATCTATTGAAGGCTCGAAAGCTGCAGGAGTTTTTTGGGTGATATCGTTAGATATTTCATCAAGTGAATAACCAATGGCTAATTTAGCGGCGATTTTGGCAATTGGAAATCCGGTTGCTTTTGAAGCCAAAGCGGATGAACGGGAAACACGCGGATTCATTTCGATTACTGCAAGTCGCCCGGTTTCAGGATGTACTGCGAATTGAACGTTTGAACCACCAGTATCAACTTTAACTTTACGCATAATTGCAGCGGCAGCATCACGCATACGTTGATATTCGCGATCAGTAAGCGTTTGTGCAGGGGCGACAGTGAGTGAGTCACCGGTATGCACACCCATAGGATCGAAATTTTCGATTGAACAGATGACTACGAAGTTATCGTTGCGATCACGCATAACTTCAAGTTCAAATTCTTTCCAACCAAGCAGCGATTCTTCAATTAAAACTTGATGAACCGGTGATAAATCAAGACCATGGCGTACAATACGTTCACACTCCTCAGCGTTATAAGCAATACCACCACCAGAGCCGCCAAGCGTAAATGAAGGTCTAATTACTACAGGATAGCCTATATCTTCTGAAAATTTTAAGGCGTCAGTGGTGGAATTAACTAATTCACTAACCGGCACATCAAGGCCGATTTCAACCATAGCATCACGAAATAGCTGGCGGTCTTCTGCGATACGAATAGATTCAGAGCTAGCACCAATAAGTTCGACTTTATATTTTTCTAAAGTACCGTCTTCAACGAGTTCAAGGGCTAGATTAAGTGCGGTTTGCCCACCGACGGTAGGCAAAATTGCATCAGGTTGTTCGCGTGCAATGATGGCTTCTAAATATTCAGCCGAGAGCGGTTCGATATAGGTACGATCTGCAAGTTCAGGATCAGTCATAATGGTAGCTGGATTAGAATTAACCAGTACCACTTCAAATCCTTCACTTTTTAATGCTTTAACCGCTTGAGTACCAGAATAGTCAAATTCACAGGCTTGGCCGATGACGATAGGGCCCGAGCCCAAAACCATAATACGCTTTAGGTCAGTACGCTTAGGCATTTTGCCTCTTCTTGGCTTTGGCCATAAGTTTTTAGTTTGTTAATCGAATACTTCGGGGCGCATCACTAGCGCAAGTTAGCCTCTTAGCCTAGATCGTTTTGTCATCAAACCGATAAAAAGAGTGTCTTTAATAAAATATTGCTTAAATTTGGATGTTAGTTGCAAGTTATGCAACTTTAATGCTCTTAAAAAACAGATAACCGGCCTGCAGTAATGCTACAGACCGGTTCCGTTTTAACTTCATAAACTACAGTTTTGCCAAAATACGTTTTTTTTATATTACTTGCATTCTTCAGGAGCACCATCGGGGAGAGCTGCAAGGCTTTGAGCCATTGCGCTAACGGCTTGCTTGCAAGCATCTTCGCCACCAGGAGCTTCTTTAAGTTGAGGAATGTTGGCACAAGCTTGAGTCAAAGCTGACATATTAGGCAGCTTTGAAACCGCATCACAGCATTTTTGATACTTGTCACAAGCGCCACTGCTACCTTCACCCTCAGCTGCAGGAGCTGCTTCATCTTTAGCCGCAGCCGCAGCTTCATCGGTGGCCGCAGCGCTGTCTGCTTTTTTCTCGCAACCAGCGAGTGCCAAACCAGCAATCAAAACTGCTAAAGCCATCTTAATTTGCATGAAAAGCCTCCGTGCCGGATCAGCCGGCGAAAACAGATGGCCTTCTTCAACCACGAAAATTCGTTTGAATCAACACTTTGGTAGGTTTGCAGTGAAATTTGTTATTTTATTTAATGAGTAATTGTACAAATTCTTGTTCGTTGATGATCTTAACCCCTAAATCTCGTGCTTTTGCTAACTTACTACCAGCATCGCTACCGCATATCACTAAGTCAGTTTTTTTAGAAACTGAACCAGTAACTTTACCACCACGGCGTTCAATTTCAGCTTTTGCCTCATCGCGACTCATATTGGTGAGCGAACCGGTTAATACTACACTTTTGCCAATAAATATGCCTAGTTGTGGAATTTGCTCATCTTTAAATGAAAGTCCAACCGCTAAAAGTCGCATCACAACTTTTTGGTTGCTTGGTTCAGTGGTCCATAAAGTAATTTGTCGTGCACTTTCAGGACCAATGTCGCGTATGTTTAATAACGCATTTTCATCAGCAGCCATAAAGTTAGCAATAGACTTAAAATGCTGTGCTAAAGAACCAGCTGTCGCATCACCAACTTGGGGGATACCAAGCGCATAAAGTAAGCGTCGTAGAGTGGTACTTTTTGAGTTAGCTAGCGCAGTTAAAATATTTTGAGCGCTTTTTTCACCCATTCGTTCAAGTTCACATAAAGATTTAAAATCTATCGCGTAGAGATCGGCAAAATCGTTAACTAATTTATTTTGTACTAATTGTGCTAATAATTTTTCACCAAGACCATCAATATCCATGGCGCGTCTTGATGCAAAATGGGCAAGGCGACCTATTAGTTGGGCTGAGCATGATGCGCCCATACAACGATATACTTTTTCACCTACGGGTCTAATTACACGGGCACCACAAATGGGGCATTGTGTTGGAAAAATAAATTCTTTTTCCGCACCGCTGCGTTTTTCTTTTATAACTTTAACGACTTCTGGGATGACCTCACCAGCACGACGAATAAAAACCATATCGCCGATGCGCACGTCTTTACGACGCATTTCATCTTCATTATGCAAAGTAGCGCGTGAAACTACCGCCCCAGAAAGATTCACTGGTTCAACTTCAACCACAGGAGTCAAAATACCTGTACGTCCAACTGAAGCCCAAATAGATTTTACGCGCGTAGCCTCTTCTTGTGGCGGGTACTTATACGCTACAGCCCAGCGTGGCGATTTAGAAGCTGCACCTAAACGTACTCGCCAATCGAGATTATTAATTTTAATTACAACGCCGTCGGTATCATAAGGCAAGTTAAAACGTCGTTGTGCCATCGTATCACGATAATATTTAACCTCAGCAATATTGTGACAAAGCTTATTTTCTTCGTTGGCGGCAAATCCCCAAGAAGCAATAAGGGCAAGTTTATCCCAATGAGAGTCAGCTATGGCGCTATCAGATGAGAGAGCATCATAAGCAATAAAGGATAGCGGACGTGTCGCAGTAATTCGCCAATCAAGTTGTCTTAGCGAACCTGCTGCTGCATTACGTGGATTAGCAAAAGGTTCTTGATTAGATCTTAGCATATGAGCATTAAGCGCGGCAAAATGCTGTTTTTGGATAAGTACTTCACCTCGTACTTCAAGATTATATGGGTACTTTCCTTGCAGTTTTTTAGGCACACCAGCGTTGGCCCCGAGCGAGCCGATAGTTAGTAAATTTTTAGTAATATCTTCGCCAGTATTACCATCACCTCGCGTTGATCCATGAACAAAGACACCATTTTCGTAAACTAATTCAACAGCAAGGCCATCGAGTTTGGGTTCGCAGATATATTCTATTGAAATACTGCTATCGAGATCTATTAAACGCCGAATCCGTGCATCGAAATCATCGAGTTCATTATCATTTTGAATATTGCTTAACGATAGCATTGGTTCGCGATGATTTATTTTTTGAAAACCATCAGATGGTTTTCCTGATACACGTTGAGTTGGTGAGTCATCGGTAATTATTTCAGGATGCGCTTGCTCTAAAGCTATAAGTTCACGCATTAAGCGGTCGTATTCGGCATCAGAGATTATTGGGGCATCAAGAACATAATACCCATGATCTGCCTGCTGTAGCTGTTGACGTAGTGTTTCTGCCTTTTTAATTACCTGATGGTCATTTACTTTAGATGTTTTCACACTTGAGCCATACTGCGACAGATACCTTTACTGCAACTATATGTTGGACCACGGTGCACTATCTTGTAGGGTATTGTCGTATATATTTTTTAGACATGATTACGAATAAACTCACTTAAAATTCCTAATTCCTAATTCCTAATTCCTAATTCTCTGTTCTTTAAATCTTCATTTTTTTAACTGGGTATTTAAAGAACAGAGAATAGGGGACGGGGAATGAAAGGCGATGATATAGCTGATAGACTGCTACTTTTGGATCTTTTTTACATACATTCTTACATCAAATTTTATGGAAAACCGCCAAAACACGGCTAAGCTAATTGTCTCTAAATGAGAGACGATAAATAGAACCCAACGTAACAGGAATAATGACTTGGCGGGTATTCTTGCTTAAAGGAGGAAACACATGACAGCTTTTGCTCAAGTAGAGCGGCGTCACACGCCGCGACAACTCGTTTTTATGGGAGCAGAATGTCGATTAGGTGGAGCAGCGTTAACGGGAGTAATTCGTGATCAAAGTAATGGAGGCGTCTTTTTTACTCCCACTCAGGATGGCGACATTATACTCAAGAAAGTGCAATTATCATTTGAACCAGAACTCGGTGATTTTGTGTTACTTACTTATGCTGATGAAAACATATTAATGCGTAAACCGGCAACAGTATGTTGGTTTGGCTATAGTCATGAGCATAGTTGTGAAGGATTGGGTCTGGCTTTTGTAGAAGATTAAATATTATGAACTAATGATACTGCGGCGTGTAATGCACCAAGCATACCATTATGTTTAATGGCAGGAGAGCCAATTTTATCATAAGCCGTGCCATGATCTGGCGAAGTACGTGGTGTTGCTAAACCTAGAGTAACATTAACTGCTTGTCCAAAAGATAACAGTTTGATCGGAATCAATGCTTGATCGTGATACAGAGATACAACACCATCAAATTCACCATTACGTGCACGATAAAATAAAGTATCAGCAGGAAAGGGGCCAGACAGATCAATCCCTAATGCACAAGCTTGTTTTACCGCAGGGGCAAGAATAAGTTTTTCTTCATTTCCCAGTAGACCAGCTTCACCAGCATGCGGATTTAAAGCTGCTAATGCCAATTTTGGCACTTTTGTGGGAACGGTATTTTTTAAAGCGTCATTTAATAATTGTGTAACTTCAACGATACGTTCTGCAGTAAGCGTAGAGATCGCTTTTTGTAATGGCAAATGGGTGGTGGCTAAGACAACCCGTAATTCTTGAGTAAAGAAAGACATAGCTGTTGGGCCGACACCTAATTCGCGGGCTAAAATTTCGGTATGGCCGCGATCGGTACTACCTGCCATAGCCAATGCCAGTTTATTAATTGGCGCAGTTACAATTGCTTCAACAGTGTGTTGCTGCGCTAGAGTAATGGCACGAGCTAATGTGCTTAGCGCAGCTTGGCCGCTCGCAGCACTTGGCATTCCACGTGCCGCAGTAAATGCAGCAATACTTTCAGCGTGAGAACGAGGGCCAAGCTTGGCGCATAGAGGTTTGACAATATTATCAGGGCCAATAATTATTAACTTTGCAGTAGTGTTTTCTTGCAAGAATTGTATTGCCGCTAACTCGACAACTTCAGGACCTATACCAGCAGGGTCACCTAAGGTCACAGCTAATCTTACTTGATTTTGCATATAGGCTATTTAAGCTTGAAAATAATAAAGTTTAAAGTCGTTCTTCAACAAAAGATTTTTTGCGAAGCTCGTTGACCCAGATTTGCATTTGTCTTTCAAATTCTTCTTGGTAAAGCTCATTTCGTATTTTGGTTAAAGTATCGCTATCTTCGCATTTAGCAGGAGAAGCCGAAATATGTTCGAGCATTTTAATAATATGAAAACCAAAAGTTGTACGCACCACTTTTGATATTTGTCCTTTTTGCAGAGCAAAAGCAACCTCTTCAAAAGGTTTGACCATTTCACCTTTTGCAAAGCACCCAAGTTTTCCATCTGGGGTTGCTTTGTCATCAGAGTATTTTAAAGCGTATGCAGAAAAATCTGCACCATTAATTAATTCTGATCGTAGACGTGTAGCGAGGTTACGTTTTTTTTCAATTTCTTGTGCACTTGTATTTTTTGGCACTGCGATAAGAATGTGAGCAGCACATACTTGCGATATACCGCTGCTTTGTTGTGAGCGTTGTTCACAGCGTTGTTTTACATCGCGATCTTGAATTTTAACTTTGCCTTGAACACGAAATTGTATAAGCCGGGCTCGTTCAATTTGATCACGTAATTTTTTACGGTATTCGCTCCAAGTTAGACCTTGTCCATAAAGAGCGGCTTGTAACTGTTCTTTGTTGAGATTGTTGGTGCGCTGTACTTCTTCAATAGCGAGGTCAATATCTTGATCGGTTACTCCGAGTTTTTCACGACTAGTTGCAAGTTCTTTGGCAACTATTTTTTCACCAATTTCGAGGTCAAGTACTTGTTTATAAAGAGATTGGCGACGTTCTTCGCGTTTTTTAGGGTCTTTAATATCATCTAGTTGCGCTAAAAAAGGTTGAACTTTTTTATCAAGGTCTCGCTGGGTAATAATTTCGTTTTCGATAATAGCAACAATACGATCAACTATAATTCTCTTTTCATTTTTCTTTTTAGTATTATTTGTTGTCGTAGAGCTAGTTAAAGTAGCTGCCAGAGAATTGCTGAATACTTGTATACTGTTAGCTGCAAAAGCAGTTTTAGCAAGTAAAGGGCAAATAGTTAGAGATAGAATAGTGCTAATAATGTAGTTATTTAACGCGCGCAAGCTGTTCCTCCGCGATGGTAATTGCGGCAGCTTTTCTTAATTCTGCAAGTTTTGCAGTTTCAGCAAGCCGCTCTTTTTCATAACGAATTTGTTTTTCGACTAATTCTTTTACGGTGGCAAGGTCACGAACTTGTTGTGGTCGTTTTTCGATAACTTTAAATATATAAAAACCAGTATCGCTAGCAATAACAGGGCTAATTTTAGTCAGTGGCAAATTAAAGCATATTTCATCAAATAGAGGTGGCATAATTCCTTTTGGTACTAATCCGAGGTCACCACCATTTTTGCTATTTGGTAATAATGAATATTTGATTGCAGCATTTTCAAAAGATAAGCCATTTTTAATCTCACGTAATACTCGAGTAGCTTCTTCTTCAGTACGTAAGACTAAATGTAAAGCACGTACTTTTTCAGGTTCAATAAAGATGTCAGGTTGTGCTTTAATGCTTTCTTCAATTTCACGATCAGTGACGGCGATTCGTGCAAAAACATTATTGTGAAAATATTTTTTAATTAGCAAATCTTCGCGCAAATAATTTTTAAATTCAGATGGCGTAAGATCTTTTTGCTTAAGATAACTATCAAATTCATTACGCTCCCAGCCAGACTGCGAGCGGGTAAAAGCAGCATCAACTTCATCAGTTCCAACAATAACATTCGTGCGTTCAGCTTCATACAGCAACAAACGTCGGTTTATAAGTTCGTCTAATAAAGTTCGCTTTTGAGTGTTTTGATCACGAGCTATGGGGGTATTAGCTGGCTCGCCTATTTGTTGGCGTAGATATTCACGACGAAATTCATCGACATATATAGGAGTTCCACGAACACGAGCTAATACCGGGCGATCACTATTGCTAGAAAAGGGTGAATTTGCACAGGCACTAAGGCATATCAATACGATACCCAAAAGTAATAGCTTTAAATTTTGTGCGCCTAGCATGACTAATCCTCTAATTTATCGTTTCTAAGTTTAGTTACAAGCTCACTAATACGATTATTGTGTATGGTAGTTGGGTAACGATTTTTGAGATCTTTTAAATATTGTTCAAATATTTGCGAACGGTTTTTAGTGAGCAAACGACTACGAATATCATCGGCAACATCTTCAATTCGATAAGCAGAAGAGGTTTTTTTAGCCATAGCAAGAACAACATGCCAACCATGTGTGCTTTGCACGGGTTTCGCAGTAATTTCTTCAACTTGAAGTTTAAAAACTTCATCAGAAAAATGAGAACCATAGTTTTGTTCTACTTCACTCTTGCTTACAAAACCAATTTCACCACCACGAGTTTTACTAGTGCGATCACGAGAATATTGCTGAGCTAACTTAGCAAGAGTACGTGTTAATTTAGAACGTTCAGCGCCTTTTAGCTTATCAATGAGACTTTGAGCTAGTGCGCGTCCTTCAGGAGTGGGATCGAGTTCCACATGAGCTAGACGAATTTTTTCAGGCTGAATATATTGGTCAATATGATTATCATAGTAATCTTTTACGGCTTTATCACTTATTTGATCACCTAAAGCTTTTAGCCCTAAATCTTGTAATAATAGTTTACGCACCATAACTTTCTGTGCAGCTTCAATAACTTCAGGGTCACGATCGAGACCTTGTTCGATAGCGGCGTTTGCTAAAAGTTCAAGACGGATTTGATCCTCAACGAAACGTTGCATGCTTTTAGTATTGGTATAGCGATTGGCTGTGGACCCTTGTTGATGCAAACGCCGTAGGATGTCTTCTGTAGTAAGAAATGATTCACCAATTTGGGCCACAATTGGGCTGTTATTTGTCGGCAAAGTGAGGCAACGTTGCACCTGTGGCGTTTTATTATTTTGGCACGCCGCGACAAAAAACAATATGGTGAGCATGATACGCATCTTAAGGCATAGCGCTAGCAGAGTGGCGGTTAGCTAGCAAGGATATGATTAACCTTGATTAATTAGGTTGCTGCAGTGCTCCTAATTCTTGACGTACTTGGCGTAAAAACAAATGTGGGGGCATATCTTCTGCTGATTTACTAACCGGCACTACAATGGCGAGGCGTCCTGAGGGTAATAAGCGATAGCGTTGTGGTTTTTGTTGGAGCATACGCGCTAAGTGAGTGCGATCTACAGGGGCATCACCTGCAAAAGCTACACCAATTTTTAGTTCACGATTTACGATATCAGCAGATAAGGCAATCGCACCTAGGTCTAATAAGCGTCGGCGAATAACCATCAATTCTGCGAGGTTATCAACTTCTTCGGGGGCTTTACCGTATAAGTCTTCAATTTCAGCACGCAAGTTGAAAATGACCTCATCGCTATGGGCAGCGGTAAGTCGCTGATAAAACGCCAGACGTTGCATAGGTTCTGGTATGTAGTTTTCAGGTAATACGGCAGGTACTGGGATTTTTATTTCGGGTTCAATAGCATCGCGATGTGGTGAACCTTTTAGGCTAGCAACGGCTTCAGCTAATAATTCTGTATAAAGTTCAAAACCAACTGCAGCGATATTGCCTGATTGCTCAGCACCTAAAAGGTCGCCGGCACCGCGCAGATCAAGGTCAAAACTGGCAATTGAAAAACCTGAACCTAATTCGCTAAATCGCTTTAGTACGGCTAAGCGCTCACCAGCCTCACGAGTGATTTTTTCGCTACGAGGTAATAAAAGCAAAGCATGCGCTCGTTCGCGGCCACGGCCAATACGACCGCGAATTTGGTATAGTTGCGCTAGACCGAAAGTGTCAGCGCGATTAACAATCATGGTGTTAGCTGATGGAATATCAATACCACTTTCAATAATTGTTGTGCAGATTAAGACATCGGTACGCCGATGGATAAACTTGACCATAACTTCTTCAAGCTCGTTAGCTGACATCTGTCCATGACCAATGCCAACTTTAGCCTCTGGCACTAAGCGTTTAATAAGGTCGGCCATAGCGTTAATTGAGCGAACCCGGTTATGCACTACAAAGATTTGACCGCCGCGATGTAGTTCGCACCGAATGGCATCGCTAATTATTTCTTCATCAAAGCGTGTAACTTCAGTGCGAATAGCGCTGCGATCTAGTGGTGGGGTTTGAATAATCGATAACTCGCGCAAGCCGGTTACCGCCATATGCAATGTACGCGGAATCGGGGTAGCGGTAAGGGTTAAGCAATGTACCTGGGCACGTAGTTGCTTGATGCGTTCTTTATGTTTAACGCCAAAACGATGCTCTTCATCGATGATTAAGACCCCTAAATTTTGCCATCCGACATCACTAGATAATAAACGATGGGTGCCGATAAGTATGTCAATTTGACCGGTTTTGGCTTTTTTAATTATTTCAGTGGTTTCTTTTGTTGAGCGAAAACGTGATAAAACTTCTATAGTTACGCCTTGGGGGCCTAATCTTTCATTAAAAGTCATGCCGTGCTGTTCGGCAAGTACAGTAGTTGGTACCATCACCGCTACTTGTTTTTTGCCGAGCACCGATAAATATGCGGCACGTACCGCGACTTCAGTTTTACCAAAGCCAACATCACCGCATACTAAGCGATCCATAGGGGTATTTTTGCAAAGATCACCTAAAACATCGTCAATAGCACGTTGTTGATCGGGAGTTTCTTCATAAGGAAAAGTTGCTTCAAAAGCGCGAAAGTGATCATCAGGGGGCGGTAGGGCAAAACCAGGCAGAGTGCGACGCTGAGCTTGCAGGCGTAGCAATTCATGCGCCATCACCAACACCGCATCTTTAACGCGCTGTTTGGCTTTTTGCCAACGAGTGCTACCCAGCTTATCAAGTTTGGCAGCTTGGGTTGGACCACGATAACGTTGCAGTAAATTAAGACGATAGACAGGCAGATAAAGCTTATCACCACCAAGATATTCAAGGTGGACATAATCACCATCAACGCCATTTAAGATTATGCGCTTTAGGCCTAAATATTTGCCAACGCCATGATCAATATGAATTACGTAGTCGCCATCACGCAAATCTTTAAGAGTATCGAGGCCTTCAGTGGGAGCACTACTTTTTTTATTAGTTTTACGAGGTAGCGCCGCCCCAAAAATTTCAACATCGGTTAAAATGGCAATACCGCGCTCACTATCGACTAAGCCTCCCATTAATGGTGCTACGGCGATGGCACGACGTGGATTTTTACGCGAAAATCCAGCTTGAGCTAACGATGGCAAGCTATTTAAAACCGGTAAATCAATTTTGCGGCCTAATAACAGCTCTCGTAAACGCTCGGCTTGACCACAAGAATGACAAGTTAGAAATACTTCGTAACGTTTTTCGTAATAGCGTTTAAGTTCAGTAACTACAGGGTCAAGTATTTCACCGCGAGAAATATCTGAGCGACGCAAAGAGAGTTCGCGTTTTAATTCATTAAAATCTTTAAACTGAGGACGAATACGTAGTTTATGGCGATCATCGGCAACCTCAACTAAACGAGCCCGAGGATGATTATTAAATAGATCTTCGACGGTATCAGGTGCAATTAAATGTTCGTTGATCTCTAAAGCAAGGTGATGGCGTTCAAGCTGTCTTTTACGTTCAAATTCGGCACGGCGATAATATTTATTGATAGTGTCTAAGACCGCATCACCATCAGCTTCGATAATAATAGTATCATCGCTAATGAGATCTTTAATTAACGGTTCGCTATTTTTATAAAACAGCGGCCACAGAGCTTCGATACCAAAAAAATAATTGCCGGTAGAAATTTCAGCGTCAAGCTCTCGCAAGCGTCGAGTTGGTACTGCTTGAGTTTCACCAAGTTCTTTAAAGCGCGCTTGCGCAAGCGCTATTGATGCCTCATTGAAAATTACTTCACGTATAGGAAAAATAGAAACCGCTTCGCAAGCTTTACCATTACGTTGTGAGCGCGGGTCATAGTAATTTAGGGCAGCAATTTCATCGCCAAAAAAATCAAAACGAACAGGTTCTTTTAAACCTGGGACAAAGATATCAATTATTCCACCACGAACCGCGAAAGTACCTTCGTCTTCACATATATTAGTGCGTTGATAGCCACAGAGTATAAGGTTTTTAATTAACAAATCGCGATCAAGGGTTTGACCGCAAATGTATATTTCACTGCTTTTACTAAAAGCCTCTTGCGGCATTACCCGCATTAGTAAAGCAGCAGCAGTGGTGACGATTATTTTTGGTTTTTCACCCGTAAGCGCACGATGTCTAACTGCAAAGCGGGTAGCAACTAAGCGAGCATCAGGTGAAACTTCTTCATATGGTACATGTTCTTCAGCTGGTACTAGCGCGGTATCATTAAGACCAAAGCTAGCCAATTCATCAATTAAGGGTTCAGCGCGTTCAAGATCACTAACAACGATAAGCAAGCTGCGATCAGCAAAATTAGAAGAAATATAATAGGCAATTGCCGATTGCGGTAATCCCTCAATCAACATTGTTTGCCCGCTAGATAGTGCTGAAATAGGTAAGGTCACGATACAACGCCAGAAGTGATTAAGTTGCGCTTTGGGGGTAGCGGTTTGCACAGGAAACGTCAATAAAAATGACAAATCAATTTACTACTGGCAAATGTATAAATAATTTGTTATTCTATAATTATAGAAGATAAGGAAGAACTCTACCATGCATTTAAACATAAAAGACAGTGAAGTACATCAACTAGCAGTTCGGCTAGCGCAAAAAACAAAAAAGAATATTACCCAAGCAGTTAAAGAGGCACTTGTGTACAAATTAAATACACTTGAGCGTGAACAAAATCGTAAGAACCTAACAGAAGACTTGTTAAATATCGGGCAGCGCTGCGCTTCTTATGCTCGTATTGATTTTCGCAGTCATGGTGATTTTCTTTATGATGAACACGGTCTACCAAAGAAATGATAGTTGATACTTCTGCAATTCTAGCAATTTTATTTGCTGAAGATGATGCACCTGCATTCGCAAATGCACTTAGTTCAAAAGGTGTTCACAAAATATCGGTGGCTAATTTTCTTGAAGCAGCTATAGTAATTGACAGTCAACTGGGTGCTAAAGCTGGCCGTCAACTTGATGCCCTAATTGCCCGTGCCGAACTTGTTATTACTACAGTAAATTTTGAACAGGTTCATGTGGCAAGACAAGCATATTTAGATTTTGGCAAAGGCAATCATGTTGCTGGCTTAAATTTTGGTGATTGTTTTGCCTATGCGCTCACA